>CAIUDG010000123.1 GCA_903897925.1 uncultured beta proteobacterium
CAGGTGCCTGGCAGCCGGGACTTGCTGGTGCATTGCGGTTCCCTGAGCAAGGTACTGAGCCCGGGCTTGCGCATTGGCTGGATGGTGGCGCCGGCCGAACTGCTGGCCAAGGCGACCATGTGCAAGCAGTTCAGCGACGCCCACACCAGCACCTTTGCCCAGGCCACGGCGGCGCAGTACCTGGGCGCCGGGCGCATGCCGGACACGCTGGCGCGGGTGCGCCAGATTTATGCGGCGCGGGCGCAGACCATGTGCGCTGCGCTGCGCCGCGAACTGGGTGCAGCGGTGGAGTTTGTGGCGCCCCAGGGCGGCCTGTTTGTCTGGGCCCGCCTGACCGGTGAAGACGGCAATTGTGGCGACGGCGCCGAGTTCGCCAAACGGGCGATCGCCCAGGGCGTTGCGTTTGTGCCCGGTGCGCCGTTTTTTGCCGAAAAGCCGGACCTGGCCACCTTGCGCCTGAGTTTTGCCACCGTGGACGAAGCACGTATTGAGGAAGGCGTGCGGCGCCTGGCGGCAGCGCTTTGAGGCAACCGGCGCGCTGGCCCGGCGCCGCCACCCAAGGCCGTTAACCGAACAGGGTCAGCAACCGGTCCAGGCCGCCGCTGTTGATTGCCACATGGGCCTTGGCGCGCACCGCCGGCTTGGCATGGTAGGCCACGGACAGGCCGGCCACGCCCATCATCGGCAAGTCGTTGGCGCCGTCGCCCATGGCAATGGTCTGGTCTGGCGCAATGCCGAGCAGGCTGCTGACTTCGAGCAGGGTGCGGGCTTTTTCCTTGCCGTCGCAGATGTCGCCCCAGGGCTGGTCGACCAGACGTCCGGTGAGCTCGCCGCAGTGCGGGCCGGTGCCAACTTCCAGCACGTTGGAGCGCGCGAAGTCGATACCCAGGCGGCTGCGCAGGCGGTCGGTGAAGAAGGTAAAGCCGCCCGAGACCAGCAGCACGCGCAGACCGGCCTTTTTGCAGGCCGCCACCAGTTCGGCGGCGCCGGGGTTGAGTTGCAGGCGCTCGTTGTAGACCTGCTCCAGGTGCGCCATGCTGACGCCCTTGAGCAGGGCCACGCGCTGGCGCAGGCTGGCTTTGTAGTCGCTGATTTCGCCGCGCATGGCGGCTTCGGTGATGGCGGCGACTTCGGCCTTGCGGCCGG
Organism: uncultured beta proteobacterium; assembly: GCA_903897925.1. Classification (GTDB taxonomy): domain Bacteria; phylum Pseudomonadota; class Gammaproteobacteria; order Burkholderiales; family Burkholderiaceae_C; genus Allorhodoferax. The sequence goes on from CAIUDG010000123.1 coordinate 1,147, forward strand.
CGGCATCGGCGATTTCGTCGACACACTCGATGTTGATCAGGGTGGAATCCATGTCAAAGGCGATCAGTTTGTAGTCGCTCAGGCGCAGTGGCGCTGTGATGCCCTGGATTACGAGGCCGGCTTCGATTTCGGTGGCTTGGGTCATGGGGTGGTACTGGTTTTTAAAGGGGTGCCAAGGGCGCGCAGGATGTCGCGCACCATTTTGGTCCGGTCCTGCACGTCGGGCAGGGCGCGTTCTATGCGCAGTTTTTCATTGCCGGCGAGCTTGATGTGCCGGTTTTTCTGGATCATTTCAATGATGCGCGCCGGGTCGATTGGCGCATCTTTCCTGAAGGTGATGCTGGTCACGCCGGGTGCCGCATCGACCTTGACCACGCCATAGGGCTTGGCCACCACGCGCAGGCGGTGGACGTCGATCAGGGTTTGCGCCTGCGGCGGCAGTTTGCCGAACCGGTCGACTATTTCCTCCAGCAGGTTGTCGATTTGTTCCGGGTTTTTCGCGGTGGCCAGTTTCTTGTAGAAGCTCAGGCGCAGGTGCACGTCGCCGCAGTAGTCGTCGGGCAGCAGGGCCGGTGCGTGCAGATTGATTTCGGTGGCAGCGTTGAGCGGGTTGAGCAAGTCGGGCTCGATGCCTTCCTTGAGGCAGCGCACGGCTTCGGACAGCATCTCGTTGTAGAGCTGGAAGCCGACCTCGAGCATATTGCCGCTCTGGTTTTCTCCCAGCACTTCACCGGCACCGCGGATTTCCAGGTCGTGCATGGCCAGGTAGAAGCCGCTGCCGAGTTCTTCCATTTGCTGGATCGCGTCCAGGCGTTGCGCTGCCTGCTTGGTCAGGCCTTCGGTGTCCGGCACCATCAGATAGGCATAGGCCTGGTGGTGGCTGCGCCCGACCCGACCGCGCAACTGGTGCAGCTGGGCCAGGCCGAATTTATCGGCGCGGCTGATGCAGATGGTGTTGGCGGTGGGCACGTCGATGCCGGTTTCAATGATGGTGGAGCACAGCAGCAGGTTGCTGCGCTGGGCGATGAAGTCGCGCATCACGGCTTCGAGCTGGCGCTCCGGCATCTGGCCGTGGGCCACCGCAATGCGGGCTTCGGGCAGCAGTTCTTCCAGCTTGGCACGGCGGTTTTCGATGGTTTCGACCTCGTTGTGCAGGAAGTAGACCTGGCCGCCGCGCTTGAGTTCGCGCAGCACGGCTTCGCGGATGACGCCATTGCCTTCGCTGCGGACAAAGGTTTTGATGGCCAGGCGGCGCTGCGGTGCGGTGGCGATCACGCTGAGGTCACGCAGGCCTTCGAGGGCCATGCCCAGGGTGCGCGGAATCGGCGTGGCGGTGAGTGTCAGCACGTCGACCTCGGCACGCAGTGCTTTCATGGCCTCTTTGTGACGCACGCCAAAGCGGTGCTCTTCGTCAATGATGAGCAGGCCCAGGTCTTTGAAGTGGGTGTCCTGGCTGAGCAGCTTGTGGGTGCCGACCACGATGTCGATGGTGCCATCGGCGACGCCCTTGAGCGCCGCCGTGATTTCCTTGCCGGAACGGAAGCGGCTCATCTCGGCAACCTTGACTGGCCACTTGGAAAAGCGGTCGACCAGGGTCTGGTAGTGCTGTTCGGCGAGCAGCGTGGTGGGTGCCAGAAAGGCCACCTGCTTGCCACCCGTGATGGCGATGAAGGCGGCCCGCAGCGCCACTTCGGTCTTGCCGAAGCCGACGTCACCACAGACCAGCCGGTCCATCGGGCGCGGGCTGATCATGTCCTGGATTACAGCGTGGATGGCGGCTTTCTGGTCGGCGGTTTCTTCAAAACCGAAGTCGTTGGCAAAGGTTTCGTAGTCGGACGGCGAATAGCGGAAGGCAAAACCTTCGCGGGCGGCGCGGCGGGCATAGATATTCAGCAGCTCGGCAGCGGCATCGCGCACCTGTTCGGCGGCACGGCGCTTGGCTTTTTCCCATTGGCCGCTGCCGAGCTTGTGCAGCGGCGCTTCGTCGGCACTGACGCCGGTATAGCGGCTGATCAGCTGGAGCTGGCTGACCGGCACATAGAGCGTGGCCTGGTCGGCATATTCCAGGTGCAAAAATTCTTGCAGCTCGGCTTCGCCCTGAGCGTTTTTCTGGCCCAGGTCAAGGTGGATCAGGCCGCGGTAACGGCCGATGCCATGGCTGGAGTGGACCACCGGGTCGCCCAGATTGAGTTCCGACAGGTCTTTGATCAGGGCTTCAACGTCGCTGACCTGTTCCTGTTTTTTGCGCCGGCGTGCGCTGGGGCCGGCGGCAAAAAGTTCGGTTTCGGTGACCAGGTCAATGCCGGCTTCGCGCCAGCCAAAGCCCTGGTTCAGGCGGGAGCTGGCGATGCCCCATTTTTCGTCGCTGGCGCGGAACGCTTCCAGGGACTCAAAGCTGGGCGGATGGAGTTGCGAGGAGCGCAAAAAATCGAGCAGGCTTTCGCGGCGGCCATCGCTTTCGGCCAGCACCAGCAGGCGCTGCGTGGTCCGGGCGGCGTACTCTTTCAGGTGCTGCAGCGGATCTTCACTGCCGCGCACAACCGTCAGCGGCGGCAGCGGGCTGAATTCAGCAAACGCGGTGGCGCCGGTGTCGGTGCTGGATTTGAGCGCCAGCTGGGCATGGACGTTGGCCAGCGCATAGAACTGCTCGGTGCCAAGAAACAGGCTGGATGGCGGCAGCGCCGGGCGTTCCGGGTCGCCCTGCACCAGCCGGTAGCGGTCTTTGGTGTCCTGCCAGAAACGCTGGAAGGCCGGCTCCAGGTCGCCGTGCAGCACCACCGTGGCGTCGCCGCCGAGGTAGTCGAAGACGCTGGCAGTGTCGTCAAAGAATAGCGGCAGGTAGTACTCGATGCCGGCGCTGGCGACGCCGTTGCCAATGTCTTTGTAGATGCGGCTTTTGGTCGGGTCGCCCTCGAGCAGTTCGCGCCAGCGGCTGCGAAATTTGGCGCGCGCGGCTTCATCCATAGGAAACTCGCGTCCGGGCAGCAAGCGCACGGCCGGCACCGGGTACAGGCTGCGCTGGCTGTCCGGGTCGAAGGTGCGGATGCTGTCGATCTCGTCGTCGAACAGGTCGACCCGGAACGGCACTGGCGAGCCCATCGGGAACAGGTCGATCAGGCCGCCGCGCACGGCGTATTCGCCGGGACCGACGACCTGCGTTACATGGTTGTAGCCGGCCAGGGTGAGCTGCGCCTTCAGGCGCTGGGCGTCGAGCTTTTGCCGGGTCTTGAACTCGAAGGTATAGCCGGCCAGAAAGCTCGGCGGTGCTAGCCGGTACAGGGCAGTGGTGGCTGGCACCACGACAAGGTCGGCACCGTTGTCTTTGTCGCGCTGCGAGATGCGCCATAGCGTTGCCAGGCGCTCGCTGATCAGGTCTTGGTGCGGCGAGAAGCTGTCGTAGGGCAGGGTCTCCCAGTCTGGAAACAGGGCGCAGCGCAGGGGCGGTGCGAAAAAAGCGATTTCATCGATCAGGCGCTGCGCGTCGGCAGCGTCGGCACAGATGATGGCGAGCGGCTTGCCAGCGGCTTTTTCACGCTCGCCGAGGCGGGCCAGCAACAAGGCATCGGCGGAGCCGGGCGGGCGGGGCAGGGCATAGCGCTGCCCTTGAACGAGTTTTGGTAAATCCATGGAGGCTTCGATTTTAGAATGGGGCGCTGCTGAAAGATCACCAATGTCCCATTCTTCCGAGATTCCTGTCGTCCCCTCTGTCGCTGCGCCACATATCTGGGTCCTGATTCCTTGTGCTGGCACCGGTTCGCGCGCGGGTGCCCAGGGTCCCAAGCAGTACCAGGACGTGGCCGGCCAGGCCTTGGTGCTGCACACGGTGGCGGCATTCCAGGCAGTGCCGCGCGTCGATGGCATTTTTCTGGTGGTGGCGCCGGGCGACACTTTTTTTGCGCAGCACCCGCGGGCAAGCCGGGTGCTGGCCTGTGGCGGTGACAGCCGTGCGCGCAGCGTTGGCAACGGTTTGCAGGCCTTGCTGGAACTGGGCGCCGGGCCAGAGGACTGGGTTTTGGTGCATGACGCAGCGCGCTGCCTGGTGCTGCCGGCACAAATTGCGGCCCTGATTGCCGCCTGCGAACACGACGCGGTTGGCGGTCTGCTGGCGCTGCCGCTGCCCGACACCCTGAAGCAGGAGCAGCAGGGTCGGGTGGCCAGTACCTTGCCGCGCGCCGACAAGTGGCTGGCGCAGACGCCACAGATGTTTCGTTTAGGGGTCTTGCAAAGCGCGCTGGCCCAGGCTGGTGCCGCCGTGACCGACGAGTCCAGCGCGATCGAAGCGCTGGGACTGCGGCCACTGCTGGTGCCCGGCAGTGCGCAGAATTTCAAGGTCACTTACCCGGCCGACTTCGCACTCGCCGAGGCGGTATTGCAGGCGCGCAGCTAGTTGTTTTCATCGCTGTCGGCTTCCTGACTTTTTGCTGACGGCTTCCCGGAACCGGGGGTTTGCCCTATCTGCCAATAGGCCATTTGTGCGCACCATCGGCAGCCATGGCGACTGATTACATCCTCCAAACGCAGCATCTGAGCAAAGAGTTCAAGGGCTTTGTCGCCGTCGACAAGGTCAATCTCCAGGTGCGTCGCGGCAGCATTCATGCCTTGATCGGCCCGAATGGCGCCGGCAAGACCACCTGTTTCAATCTGCTGACCAAATTTTTGAAACCGACTTCGGGCGTGATTCTGTTCAACGGTGCGGACATTACGGCCGATGCGCCGGCGCAGATTGCACGCCGTGGCGTCATCCGCTCGTTCCAGATATCTGCCGTGTTTTCCCATTTGTCGGTGCTGGAAAATGTGCGCGTGGCCTTGCAGCGCAAGCTCGGCACCTCGTTTTATTTCTGGCGTTCAGAGCGTTCGCTGGCCGGACTCGACGCGCGTGCCATGGAGTTGCTGCAGGCGGTGGATCTGGAAAGTTTTGCCCGGATTCCGGCGGTCGAGCTGAGCTACGGCCGCAAGCGGGCACTGGAAATCGCCACCACACTGGCGATGGACCCGGAACTGATGTTGCTGGACGAGCCGACCCAGGGCATGGGTCTGGAAGACGTGGACCGGATTCGCCAGTTGATCCGCAAAGTGGCGGCGCACCGCACCGTCCTGATGGTCGAGCACAACATGAGCGTGGTGTCGAGCCTGGCCGACACCATCACGGTGCTGCAGCGCGGCGCAGTGCTGGCAGAGGGCAGTTACAACGAAGTGTCGGCGAATCCGGCAGTCAAGGAGGCCTATATGGGCAGCTCCGATGCAGAACTTGCAGGAGCCCACTGAAATGGCCAAAACCATGTTGGAAATCCGTGACCTGCACGCCTGGTATGGCGAGTCGCATGTGTTGCATGGCGTCAATCTGAGTGTCAAGGAAGGCGAGGTGCTGACCCTGCTCGGCCGCAATGGGGCTGGGCGCACCAGCACGCTGCGCGCCATCATGGGCCTGACCGGCAGCAGCAAGGGCTCGATCCAGGTCCAGGGCAAGGAATGCATTGGCCTGTCGACCCACGGCATTGCACGCCTGGGCGTTGGTTACTGCCCAGAAGAACGCGGTATTTTTTCCAGTCTGTCGACAGAGGAAAACCTGATGCTGCCGCCGGTACTGTTCCAGGGCGGCATGGGCATTGGCGAGATTTATTCGATGTTCCCGAATCTGCAGGAGCGCGCCAAGAGCCAGGGCACGCGCCTGTCCGGTGGCGAGCAGCAGATGCTGGCGGTGGCACGCATTCTGCGCACCGGCGCGCGCTTGCTGCTGCTGGACGAAATATCGGAAGGCCTGGCACCGGTGATCGTGCACAAGCTGGCCGACATGGTGCGCGCCTTGCGTGCCAAGGGCTACACGATTGTCATGGTGGAGCAGAACTTCACCTTTGCCGCGCCGCTGGCGGACCGGTTCCTGGTCATGGAGCATGGCGTGGTGCAGCAGGAGTTCAGCCAGGCAGAGCTGCCGGCGCGCCGGGCCGATCTGCACGAATACCTGGGTGTTTGATTTTCCGGTGGATTTTTTTGTTTGATGTTGAAGCTAAGGAGACAGCGATGAAATTGAAGAAACTGAGCGCCGCGTGCGGGTTTGCAGTGGCCGCCATGGCCGGTGTGGTTCCGATGGCACAGGCACAGATTTCCGGCGACGTGGTGCGCATCGGTTTGATTACCGACATGTCCGGCCTGTATTCCGATATTGACGGCCCCGGCGGTGCAGAAGCCATTCGCATGGCCGTGGCTGACATGGGCGGCGCCATCAACGGCAAGAAAATCGAAGTGTTGGTGGCCGATCACCAGAACAAGCCCGACGTGGCTGCCGCCAAGGCGCGCGAATGGTTTGACACCCAGGGTGTGGACCTGCTGATTGGCGGTACCAATTCCGGCACCAGCCTGGCCATGTCCAAGGTCGCGCTGGAAAAGAAGAAGCTGTTCATCTCGATTGGTGCCGGTGCCTCGGCGCTGACCAATGAACAGTGCTCGCCCTATACCGTGCATTACGCCTATGACACCACCGCGCTGGCCAAGGGAACCGGCAATGCCGTGGTCAAGGCCGGTGGCAAAAGCTGGTATTTTCTGACCGCCGACTATGCCTTCGGTACCCAGCTGCAAAACGATGCCAGCAATGTGGTCAAGGCGGCCGGCGGCACGGTGGTCGGTTCGGTGCGCCATCCGCTGGCGGCTAGCGATTTTTCTTCTTTCCTGTTGCAGGCCCAGGGCAGCAAGGCGCAGGTGCTGGCGCTGGCCAATGCCGGTGGCGACACCATCAATGCGATCAAGGCCGCCAACGAATTCGGCATCAACAAGACCATGAAACTGGCCGGTCTGCTGATGTTCATCAACGACATCCACTCGATGGGCCTGAACGCCACACAGGGCATGTACTTGACCGAAAGCTGGTACTGGAACAAGGACGCCGAAGCGCGTGCCTGGGGCCGCAAGTTCTTTGACAAATTCAAGCGCATGCCTTCGAGCATCCAGGCCGCGGACTACTCGGCGGCCTACCAGTTCCTGAACGCTGTCAAGGCCACCGGCACCGATGACTCCGACAAGGTGCTGGCGTATATGAAGAAGACCAAGATCAACGATATGTACGCCAAGGGTGGCTACATCCGCGGTGACGGTCGCATGGTGCATGACATGTACCTGATGCAGGTGAAGACGCCGGCCCAGTCGACCGAACCCTGGGACTACTACAACGTGGTGCAGACCTTCAAGGGCGAAGATGCCTGGACCACCAAGGCCGAATCGCGTTGCGCCTTGTGGAAGTAAGCAAACACGGGACTTGAAGCAGGAGTTTTGATGACAGAGATATTCGGCATACCGATTCAGGCTTTACTCGGGCAACTGTTGCTCGGTCTGGTGAACGGTTCGTTCTACGCCATGCTCAGTCTGGGGCTGGCCGTGATATTCGGTTTGCTGGGTATCGTCAACTTTGCCCACGGCGCGCTGTACATGATTGGTGCCTATGTGGCCTGGTTCTGCCTGGAGCAATTCGGGCTGAACTACTGGCTGGCGCTGGTGGTGGCGCCGCTGGTGGTCGGCGTAATGGGGGTGGTGATTGAACGCCTGTTCCTGAAGCGCCTGTACAAGCTTGATCCGCTCTACGGTCTGCTGCTGACCTTTGGTCTGGCGCTGATTTTTGAGGGCGTGTTCCGCGATCAGTTTGGTGTTTCTGGCCAGCAATACCCGGTGCCCGAGCTGCTGCAGGGCGCCACCAACCTGGGCTTTATGGTGCTGCCGAACTACCGGGCCTGGGTTGTGCTGGCTTGCATGACGATCTGCCTGGGCACCTGGTTCCTGATCGAGAAAACCAGCCTCGGCGCAACCCTGCGCGCCAGTACCGAGAACCCGGCGCTGGTGCAGGCGTTTGGTATCAATGTGCCGCTGATGGTCAGCCTGACTTATGCCGGTGGTGCCGCGCTGGCGGCGCTGGCTGGCGTGCTGGCGGCACCGGTGATTCAGCTGACGCCACTGATGGGCTCCAACCTGATCATTGTGGTGTTCGCGGTGGTGGTGATTGGCGGCATGGGTTCGATACTGGGCTCGATTCTGAGCGGTGTGGTGCTGGGCCTGCTGGAAGGCCTGACCAAGGTGTTTTACCCGGAAGCGTCGAATATTGTGGTGTTCGTGATCATGGTGCTGGTCTTGATGGTTCGTCCGGCCGGACTGTTTGGCAAGGAAAAATAAGGTGCAATCAATCAACCGTCAAGGTCATACCACCTGGATTCTGGTGCTGCTGGCACTGGTGGCCGCGCCCTTTCTGGGGGTGTATCCGGTGTTTCTGATGAACGCGCTGTGCTTTGCCATTTTTGCCTGCGCTTTCAATTTGCTGCTCGGTTATACCGGTTTGCTGTCGTTTGGTCACGCCGCCTTCATGGGGTCCGCGGCCTATATCACCGGCTGGCTGGTGCGCAGTGCGGGTTGGCCGCCCGAGCTGGGCGTGCTGGCCGGCACCCTGATGGCCGCCGTGCTGGGCTTGCTGGTCGGGCTGGTCGGCATCCGGCGCCAGGGCATTTACTTTGCGATGGTGACGCTGGCGATGGCGCAAATGATTTATTTCATCTGCCTGCAAGTGCCGTTTACCGGCGGCGAAGACGGCATGCAAGGCGTACCACGTGGCGTGCTGCTGGGCTTCATTCCGCTGGCCGATGACCGCGCCATGTACTTCCTGGTGCTGGCGATATTTGTCGGCGTCTTTCTGGGCATTGTGCGCATCGTGCATTCGCCCTACGGACAGGTGCTGAAGGCGATTCGTGAAAACGAACCGCGGGCGATCTCGCTGGGTTATGAAGTGGACCGGTTCAAGTTGCTGGCCTTTGTGCTGTCCACGGCGGTGGCCGGGCTGGCCGGTTCCGTCAAGGCGCTGGTGCTGGGATTTGCTACCTTGTCCGACGTGCACTGGTCATTGTCGGGTGAAGTGGTGCTGATGACACTGCTGGGTGGCATGGGCACCTTTGCCGGACCGGTGGTCGGCGCCTTCACCATCATTGGCTTGCAAAATTTTCTCGCTGACCGGGTCGGTTCCTGGGTCTCGGTGATCATTGGCGCCATTTTTGTCTTCTGTGTGATTGCCTTCCGCAAGGGCGTGGTCGGCGAACTGCTGGCCTGGCAGCAAAGGCGCAAGGCCAGTGAAGCCACTGCAAGTCGCTGACCGGCTGCTGACCGGCTGCTGACCGGCCGCAGCGCCATGCTACATTTTTGATTTTCAGTAGCGGGCATGGACATGACGATTCGAGTAGGTGAAGGTTGGGATATTCACGCCCTGGTAGCCGGACGCAAGCTGGTGCTCGGCGGCGTCGAAATTCCCTATGACAAGGGGCTGCTGGGCCATTCCGACGCCGATGCCCTGTTGCACGCCATCACCGACGCGGTACTCGGCGGCGCCGGACTGGGCGACATCGGCACGCTGTTTCCGGACACCGATGCCCGCTTCAAGGGTGCCGATTCGGCGCTATTGCTGGCCGAAGCCATGCGCCAGGTGCGCACTGCGGGCTGGACCCTGGCCAACGTTGATTGCACCGTGGTGGCCCAGGCACCCAAGCTCGCCGCCTTTAAGCCGCTGATGAAGGAGCGCATTGCGCAAATTCTGGGCATCGGCCCGGCCCAGGTGAAGGTCAAGGCCAAGACCGCCGAACGCATGGGGCCAGTTGGTGCGGGCGACGCCATGGAAGCGCGTGCCGTGGTGCTGCTTATGCGCTCGGCGCCCGCTGCAGCTTGAGATTGGCCGACAAACCGCCGGTGCTCGAGTTGTTCAGGGCAAATCCGCCGCCCATGCGCTGCACCGTTTTTTCCACGATCGCCAGTCCCAGTCCGGCACCCTTGGCCTCGGTGCGCGCGGCTTCGCCCCGGTAAAACGGTTTCGTCAGATTGGCCAGCTGGTCCGGCGCCACGCCGGGGCCGTGGTCGCGGATTTTGATGAAGACCCATTCGTCGCGACCAATCGCGGAAATGGTGATGCGTGCAATTCCGGTGTCGGTCGATTTGCCATACTTGCGGGCGTTTTCCAGCAGGTTGCTGACAATGCGCCCGAGTTCGACTTCGTCGGCCAGTAGCACCAGCTTGCGTTCCAGATTCAGCTGCAGGTGTACATCGGGCAGCGCCTTGTAGGAGTAGGTGCAGGCCTCCAGCAGGTCTGCCAACACCACGGCACTGAGCTTGACCTTGTCCGGCCGCGCATAGTCGAGAAATTTGTCGATGATGGCATCGAGCTGGGCGATGTCCATGGCCATGTGCGCCCGCGCCTCCAAGTCGGAGACGCTGAGTTCGGTTTCCAGGCGCAGGCGCGCCAGTGGCGTGCGCAGGTCATGCGAAATACCGGCCAGCATGACGGCGCGGTCCTGGTCCAGCTTGGCCAGTCGTTGCGCCATGCGGTTGAAGCCGATATTGACTTCGCGGATTTCACTGGTGTTGGCGTGTTCGTCGAGCTTGCTGGCATTGAAGTCGCCCTCACGCACCCGGCTGGCGGCGAACGACAAGGCTTTCAGCGGCCGGTTGATCAGGCGCGCAAACAGGGCCGCGCCGGCCAGCGACAGGCTGGCTGCGACGGTGAGCCAGATGATCCAGGTTTTGCCGCCAACCGGCTGGAAGCGCGCGAAGTCGGTCAGAAACCAGTAGTCGGCGCCGTCCATGTCAAAGCTGACCCACAGGCCGGCACGCCCATTCACCTGTTTCGCGATGACGGTGTTTTTGCCCAGCTGTTCCTGCAAGGCCAGTGCCATGTCGTGTTGCATCGCGTCGTTGCTCACCGACACGTATTGGTCCCGGGCATTGCGCGGCAAGATGTACAGGCCTTCTTCTTCGCCCATGGTGTGCAGCAGCGAGATACGCCCAATGCCGTCGGCGTGAATCAGCGCGGCGCGGCTCAGATTGATCTGCGAGGCCAGTTGTTTGGCGCTCTGTATCGCCTGCGGCTCAAATTGCAGCGAGCGCAGGGTTTGTAGCCAAGCCAAAATACAGGCCAGCAGCAGCAGGGCGAGCAGAAAGAAGGTGCGCCAGAACAGGCTCAGCCCGAACTTGTGCGGGCTCGGTTCATCTTGTGCATCGACTGCCAGGATGGCATCTTCGTCGAAGCTCTCGATCAGGGTTTCAGGCACAGGGCGTTCTCTGCTTACACCGCATCGTCTGGCACAAAGACATAGCCGACGCCCCAAACGGTCTGGATGGTGCGCGGACTGGCCGGGTCCGGCTCTATCAGTTTTCGCAGGCGCGAGATCTGCACGTCCAGGCTGCGGTCAAAGGGTTCGAATTCCCGGCCGCGCGACAGCTGCGCCAGCTTTTCGCGCGACAAGGGCATGCGCGGATGCCGCACCAGTGCCTTGAGCATGGCGAATTCGCCGGTGGTCAGCGTCAGCTCTTGCTCGCCCATGTGCAGGGTGCGTGCGCCCATGTCAAAGGTAAAGGCGCCAAAGCGCGCCACATCGTTGGCATTCGTCGGTGCGCCAGGCACTTCACGCGCCGGGCGCCGGCGCAGCACCGCATGGATGCGCGCCAGCAGTTCCCGCGGATTGAACGGCTTGCCCAGATAGTCGTCGGCGCCGACTTCGAGGCCGACGATGCGGTCGATGTCGTCGCCCTTGGCGGTCAGCATGATGATTGGGGTGCGGTCGTTGGCAGCGCGCAGGCGGCGGCAGATGGACAGCCCGTCTTCGCCCGGCAGCATCAGGTCGAGCACGATCAGGTCGGCGGTTTCGCGCAACATGAGGCGGCTCAGCGCCTTGCCGTCTTCCGCCATAAATACTTCGAAACCCTCCTGTGTCAGATAGCGCTTGAGCAAGTCGCGGATCCGGGCATCGTCATCAACGACCAGTATTTTGTCGGGGCGGGTAGGCGTATAGGTCATGGTGGTCTCCGGATATCAGGCGCTGAATTTTGCGCGGATAGACACAGGCCGGCGTCGGGTATTGACAGAATGTTACAAATAGTTGCGCTGTCGTAGCGCCAGTTTTTGCAGAGTGTAGGCAGTTCTGGCGCGGCGGCAGCGGTGGCGGCGTTCCGGTCGGGCCGCAACCAGTCTATTCGCCGCCGGCAGATTCGGGAATCTACCAGCGCTTATTTGTAAAAATAGCAGCCCCAAGTAAAGTAGCATCCATGCATGGTTGAATCGCTCGCCCCTCTGAATACGCGCTCCCATTCGGCAGCGACGCTGAAACCCACGGATCTGCTGGGGCGGTTTGAATTGCGCCGCCTGCTTGGCCAGGGGGGCCAATCGACGGTCTGGCTGGCGTTTGATCCGCGCATGGAGCGCGAGGTGGCCATCAAGGTGCTCAAGTCGGTGCCCGGCGATGACGCACGCAGCGTGGCCCAGTGGCTGCAGGAAGCGCGCAGTGTCGGGCGCGTCAAGCACCCCAGCATTGTTCCGGTATACGAAGCGGATATTCAGGACCAGCACGCCTATCTGGTGTTTGAATATGTCGATGGACAGACGCTGGCGCAGCTGCTGGCGCAGCGCGGTGCCTTGCCGGCCCAGCAGGCAGTCGCCCTGATGATGGACATTGTGGACGCGGTGGCAGTGGCACACCTGGAAGGCATCGTGCACCGCGATATCAAGCCGTCCAATATTCTGGTCGATGCCAGTGGCCGGGCGCGGCTGATGGATTTTGGTGTGGCAACCCGGCTCAATACCGTAGCGCGCGGCGCCAATGCGTTGATTGGCACGCTCGGCTATATGGCGCCGGAAGTGGTCGGAGGTGCCGCCCCGGCGCCGTCAATGGACCTGTTTTCCTGCGGTGTGGTGCTGGCCGAAATGTTGGCGGGCCAGCCGCTCATCAAAGACAGCGATCCAGCGCGCGTGCTGTACCGCATGGCACACGAGCAACTCAGCTTGCCAGCGGTGCTGCCAAACGCGCTGGATGACCAATTGCGCGCGCTCGTCAACCGGGCCCTGGCGCGCGATCCGGGCCAGCGTTTTGCCGATGCGCGGGCCTTGTTCAACGCGCTGGATGGCTGGATCCGTCCGGCTGAAGGGGCGGCTGACGCCAGCACAGGCAGTGGCGCCGGTAACAGCAACTCCGGCACCATGGGCGGTGCGGGCGGCGGTGGCACGCTGGAGTTTTTGCTGCGCCGCATGCGCCACAAGAGCGACTTCCCGGCGCTGTCCGAAGCGGTGGTGCGAATCCAGAGCATGGTCACGTCCGAGCGCGAAAGCGTCAGCAGTGTGACCAATGAAATTCTGAAAGATGTGGCCCTGACCAACAAGTTGTTGCGCGTCGTCAATAGCGCGCACTATTCGCGTGGCGGCAGCATCAGTACCGTGTCGCGGGCAGTCAATCTGGTCGGCTTCAACGGTATTCGCAACATGGCGCTGAGTCTGGTGCTGCTGGAGCATATGCAGGACAAAAGCCATGCCGCCCAGCTCAAAGACGAGTTCGTGCGCGCCTTGCTAGCCGGCACCATTGGCAGCGAGCTGTGTCCGGGTTTCAAGGAGTCCGAAGAGGCATTTATCGGTTCCATGTTCCAGAACCTCGGGCGTTTGCTGGTGCAGTTCTACTTTCCGGAAGAAGCCCAGCAGATCCGCAAGCTGGTGCAGGCACGCGAACCGGTCAGCGAATCGGTGGCGGCCGTGCGTGTGCTCGGCCTGGGGTTTGAAGACCTGGGGCTGGGGGTGTCCAAATCCTGGGGCTTGCCGCTGAGTATGCAGCGCAATATGCGCAAGCCGTCCGGCGCGCCGCCGTCCAGTGCCAGCCCGGACAGCGCCGAGCGCATGCGCTGGGTGGCGCAGGCGGCCAACGAAATCGCCGATGTGGTGCTGCAGTTCGATGACCAGGAAGCGGCGAGTCGGCTGGAGCAGGTTGCGCGCAAATTTGCCCAGGCCATTGGCAGCAACCAGAAAGACATGCACGCCGCCACCCAGAAGGCCAGGCAAAAGCTGGTGGAAATGGCGACCGCCATGGAAATCCGGGTGTTGCCGGGGTCGGCCGCCGCCAAAGTCCTGCATGTGGTGGCGGCGCCGGAGGCGGCCGCCAAGGCCGCGCAGCACAGCGGTGGGGCCGACGCCAACCTGGTGAATTTCGCGCTGCAGGCGACGCAAACCTTGGACAACCCGCTGTCCACCGGCGCCCCTTCACGCCAGATTGCAGAGACGCTGGCGGCGGGTATTCAGGACATCACCAACGCCATGGTGGAGGACTTCAAGCTCAGCGATGTGCTGCGCATGATTCTGGAAACCATGTTCCGGGCGATGTCCTTTGACCGCATTATTTTTTGTATGCGCGAGCCGCGCACCGACACCATCACCGGGCGTTTTGGTCTGGGCCAGGGCGTGGAAGGCTTTGTCAAGGAATTCAAGGTGCCCCTCAAAGCGGCCACACCGGACCTGTTTGGCGTGGTCTGCATCAAGGGCGCCGACACCATGATCAGCGACGCCGGTGAGGTGCGCATTTTGCAGCGCTTGCCGGAGTGGTACCGGCGCACGCTGAACGCGCCGACGTTTTTGTTGCTGCCACTGCAGATCAAAGGCTCGCCCTTTGGCCTGATTTACGCAGACAAGTTGCACCGCGGAGCGCTCGAACTGGATGAAAAAGAACTGGCCTTGCTGCGCACCTTGCGCAACCAGGCTGTGATGGCGTTCAAACAGTCGAGCTGAGGCAGGACGCCTTACTGGGCGACCCAGCCGCCGTCCATATTCCAGGCCACGCCACGCACATTGTTGCCGGCGGGAGAGCAGAAGAACACCGCCAGGTCACCGAG
>CAIUDG010000124.1 GCA_903897925.1 uncultured beta proteobacterium
GGGTTCATTTCAATCACCACCATGCGGCCATCGACCGGGTTGATGGAGAACTGCACATTCGAGCCGCCGGTATCGACACCAATCTCCCGCAGCACGGCCAACGAGGCATTGCGCAGAATTTGGTATTCCTTGTCGGTCAGGGTCTGGGCCGGGGCCACCGTGATGGAGTCACCGGTGTGCACGCCCATCGGGTCCAGATTTTCAATCGAGCAGACGATGATGCAGTTGTCGGCCTTGTCGCGCACCACTTCCATCTCGTACTCTTTCCAGCCCAGCAGCGATTCTTCAATCAGCAGCTCGTTGGTCGGCGAGGCTTCCAGGCCGCGCTTGCAGATGGTTTCAAACTCTTCCGAGTTGTAGGCAATGCCGCCCCCGGTTCCGCCCAGCGTGAAGCTGGGCCGAATCACGGTGGGAAAGCCGACCGACTTCTGGACACTCCAGGCCTCTTCCATGCTGTGCGCAATGCCCGAGCGTGCCGACCCCAGACCAATCTTGGTCATGGCGTCCTTGAACTTCAGGCGGTCTTCGGCCTTGTCGATGGCTTCTGGGGTAGCGCCGATCAGTTCGACCTTGTATTTGTCGAGTACACCGTGGTGCCACAGGTCGAGCGCGCAATTCAACGCGGTCTGGCCGCCCATGGTGGGCAGGATCGCGTCCGGACGCTCCTTGGCGATAATTTTTTCCACCGTCTGCCAGGTGATCGGCTCGACATAGGTGACATCGGCGGTAGCCGGGTCGGTCATGATGGTGGCCGGGTTGCTGTTGATCAGGATGACCTTGTAGCCCTCCTCGCGCAGCGCCTTGCAGGCCTGTACCCCGGAATAATCGAATTCGCAGGCTTGTCCGATGATGATGGGGCCGGCGCCGATGATGAGAATGCTTTTGATGTCGGTACGTTTTGGCATAGAAGTACTTGCTTAGTTCAGGCTGGCAGTGGCGAGCTTGGTTCCAAACAAGAGGAACAGGCTGCCAACGGCACTGGAGAGAATCGCCGAAAGGCGTTTGCGCGAGCGGAAGGCTTGCGCCAGACGGGCACCCATCAGGATCAGCACCGAAAGATAAACGGCACTGAAGACCATGATGATGGTGCTCAGAATCAGGAACGGAATGGCCGGTGTCGGGTAGGACGGATCAATGAACTGCACGAAAAACGACAGCAGGAACAAGATCGCTTTCGGGTTCATCAGGCTGATCACCAGCGCCCGCTGAAACGGGCGTTGCAGATTGCGTGGTGTCTGCGGGTTCGGCGCGGCTTCCTGCGCGGCGCCGTCTTTCTTGCGCAAGGCGGCACGCAACAGGTTCAGTCCAACCCAGGCCAGATAGGCTGCGCCAAAATACTTCACCACCATGAACAGCGCCGGATTCGAGCGCAGCAGGCTGGCCGCGCCCATAGCCGTGCACAGCAGCAGAATGGTGTCGCCCAGGAACACGCCAAAAGCGCCCTGGTAGCCGGCGCGCACACCGCGCACGGTAGCCACCGACAAAACGTAAAGCGAGTTCGGGCCGGGCAGCAAAATGATGCCTAACGCGCCAATCACATACGTCCAGAGATCGGTGACCCCGTAAAAATTCATGCGCGCGCCTCCATGGAGCGGATGAAGCGGTCAAACAGATAGCCGATGTCATGCGGACCCGGCGACGCTTCCGGGTGGCCCTGGAACGAGAACGCTGGCTGGTCGGTGCGCTCCATGCCCTGCAGCGTGTTGTCAAACAGGCTGATGTGGGTGGCACGCAGATTGGCCGGCAGGCTGGTCTCGTCGACAGCAAAACCGTGGTTCTGGCTGGTAATGGATACGCGGCCGCTATCGAGGTCTTTCACCGGATGGTTGGCGCCGTGGTGGCCGAACTTCATCTTGAAAGTGCGCGCACCTGAGGCCAGCGCCATGATCTGGTGACCGAGGCAGATGCCGAAGGTCGGAATACCGGCATCCATGATGTCCTTGGCTGCCGCAATGGCGTAGTCGCACGGTGCCGGGTCGCCCGGGCCGTTGCTCAGGAATACGCCGTCCGGCTGCATCGCCCGCACCTGGGCCGCCGTGGTTTGTGCCGGCACCACGCTGACTTTGCAGCCGCGCTCAGCCAGCATGCGCAGAATATTGCGTTTCACGCCGAAGTCGTAGGCCACCACATGGAAACGCGGCGCCACCTGCTGGCCGTAGCCGCGGCCCAGGGTCCACTCGGACTCGGTCCAGGCATAGCCCTGGGCGTGCGTCACCACCTGCGCCAGGTCGGAGCCGGCCATATTCGGCGCTCCACGGGCTGCGGCAAGGGCCTTTTCGACCGCCGCGCTGGTCACGCTTTCACCGGCAGCCAGGGCCAGAATGCAGCCATTCTGAGCGCCCTGGGTGCGCAACTGGCGTGTCAGCTGGCGCGTATCAATATTTGCAATCGCCACGGTGGCCTGGGCCACCAGATACTGGCGCAAGTTCTGGGTCGAACGGAAATTCGACTCCAGCAAGGGCAAGTCCTTGATGATCAGGCCAGCCGCGTGGACGCGGTCCGACTCGACATCTTCCGGATTGACGCCATAGCTGCCGATATGGGGATAGGTCAGCGTGACGATTTGCTGGCAATAGCTCGGATCCGTGAGGATCTCCTGGTAGCCGGTCATTGACGTGTTGAACACCACTTCGCCGACGGTAGAACCGGCGGCGCCAATGGAATTGCCAATATAGACCGTGCCGTCTGCGAGCGCCAGAATGGCGGGTGGGGTAGTTCCCTTAAGAGACAAAAGCACTGGTTTCTCCGAATGGGTTACGGTTAGGCCCAAACGCGCTCAAGAATGGCTCTTGGCGGATGCTGTTGAGAGGGGAAGATTCAGAGATGCGCTTGGGACAGCTGTTTTCTGGAAAGCCCCTGATTATAGCGGAGCGGGCTGGTGCAAACCCTGATGCACCAAATTGCGAAAGGAATTTTCTTTATCTGGCATCAGCGCGACTGGCTGACACTGGCGTAAAGGCAGATGGCAGCGGCCGCTGCCACGTTGAGCGACTCTTCACCGCCCGGCTGATCAATCCGGGCGAAGTAACTGGCACGCGCCATCAGCGCCTGGCAAACGCCCTGCCCTTCATGGCCCAAAGCCCAGGCACAGGGTTGCGGCAAGTGCAGCTGCTGCACCAGTTCACCCTGGTGCGAACTGGTCACCACCAAGGGCACCGTCAGGGCCTCGACAGCGCCCAAATCCAGCCCTTCGAACAGTTGCAACCCAAAATGCGCGCCCATGCCAGCGCGCAATACCTTGGGACTCCACAAGGCTGCCGTGCCCTTGAGCGCCAGCACCTGGCGAAAACCAAAAGCGCCGGCCCTGCGCAGGATCGAGCCGACATTGCCAGCGTCCTGCACCCGGTCCAAAATCACCGTGGCGGCCTGGCCCTGGATTTCGGCCGGCGCCGGCAAGTCCAGCACGAAGCCGATTTTCGCGGGTGAGGGCAATCCGCTGAGTTCATCAAACAGGGCATCGCTGACCAGCAGGGTGCGCGCTGCCGTGGCTGCCAGCGCAGCGTTTTGCGGCGTCCAAAAGCTTTCGGCAAACACGGCCAGGGCCGGCTGCAAGCCGCGCTGCAACGCGGCACGGCACAAATGGTCGCCCTCAACCCAATAGCGTCCGGCCTTGCGGTAACCGGTGTTGTCCTGCGCCAGACGGCGCAATTCCTTGAGCTGCGGATTGTCGCGCGAGCGGATGATGACGGCTTCGGTCACGCCCATGGTTCAGCCCAGCACCTGCGCCACCGGCGCAAACGTCTTGCGGTGCCAGGGACAGGCCCCGTGCTCACGCAAAGCCAGCAAATGGGCCGCCGTGCCATAGCCCTTGTGGGTGGCAAATCCGTATTGCGGATACTGCAGGTCGAGTTCTTCACACATCCGGTCGCGTGTGACCTTGGCCAAAATAGAGGCTGCCGAAATCGCCGGCACCAGCGCGTCGCCTCCCACAATCGCCTCAGCCAGCACATCCAGCACCGGAAGGCGGTTGCCGTCGACCAGCACCTTGGCCGGTTTCAGGCGCAGGCCCGCTACCGCCCGGCGCATCGCCAGCAGGGTCGCCTGCAATATATTCAACTGGTCGATTTCTTCCACCGAGGCCTGGGCCACACAACAGCACAAGGCCTTGGCACGGATTTCGTCGTACAGGCGGTCTCGTTGCCTGGCACTCAGTTTCTTGGAGTCGTTCAGGCCCTGGATCGGATGCATATCGTCCAAGATGACGGCGGCAGCGACCACCGGTCCGGCCAGCGGACCACGCCCGGCTTCATCGACCCCGGCGACCAGCCCCGGCAGGTCAAACACAAAGGCACTTTGGCCGGCCAGTAAAGGCTTAGCTTTGGAGGATTTTCTGGATGACATCGGACGCTATTGTCGCGGTGTCGCGGCGCAGTTCATGGTGCATGGCCAGAAATTTTGCGTTCAGTTGCTGCAGCCGCTGCGGATCGCTCTGGGGCGCCTCCAGCCAGGCCAGGGTTTCCTGCGCCAGACGCGCTGGCGTAGCCTGGTCTTGCAGCAATTCGGGCACCACGAATTCGCCACACAAGATATTCGGCAGGCCCACCCAGGGTTGCAGCCGTTTGCGCTGCATGATGGCAGCAGACAAGCGACTCTGGTGGTAGCTGATCACCATCGGGCGCTTGAACAATGCGGCCTCCAGGGTGGCGGTACCACTGGCCAGCAAGGTCACATCGCAGGCCGCCAGCGCGCTGTGCGATTGGCCCTCGAGCACCTGCAAGCGTTCGCCCAAACCGCTGCGCTGCGCCAGTTGCTGCAACTTGGCCCGGAACCCGGGCGCTGCCGGAACGACAAAGCGTGTCGCCGGGCGCGCCTTCTGGACCAGCGCGGCGGCCTGAAAAAAGCGCTCGGCCAGATGCGCTATTTCAGAATCCCGACTGCCCGGCAAAATGGCAACCACGGTGTCCTCTTCCGCCAGGCCGAGCGACAGGCGCGCGGCCTGGCGATCCGGCACCAGCGGAATCATCTGGGCCAGCGGATGGCCCACATAGGTAGCGGCAATGCCGTTGTGCTGCAGCAAGGCCGGTTCAAAGGGAAAAATACACAGCACATGGTCGGCACTGCGGCGGATTTTCTCCATCCGTTCCGGACGCCAGGCCCAGACCGAGGGCGACACGAAATGCACAGTGCGTATTCCGGCTGCGCGCAGATCGGCTTCCAGATCAAGATTGAAATCGGGCGCGTCGACACCCAGGAAAATATCCGGACGCTCCACCAGCAGGCGCGCGCGCAACTGCTTGCGGATGCCGACGATCTCGGGATAACGGCGCAGGGTGTCCCAATTAAAGCCATGCACCGACAACTTGTGGTGCGGCCACCAGGCCGAAAATCCCAGGCGCTGCATTTGCGGACCACCAATGCCGGCGGCCACGGCTTGCGGCCAGCGCTGCCGGACCCCAGCCAGCAACAAGCCGGCCAGCAAGTCGCCGGAGGCTTCACCAGCCACCATGGCGAGGAAGGGTGCGCTGTGGGAGTCGCGGGCCGGCACCGACATCGGGTGCTTAGCGGACGATACCGCGCTGGCGCGAACTCTGGTCCAGGAAGCTGAGCATCAGTTCGACGTCAGCGGCAGCTTCGGGAACCGCAGTGGCGAGTTCGGCGATGCGGCCACGTGCCAGGTCCAGTGTCAGGTCTTCCCGGTACAGGGCCTTGTGCATGGCTTTCACTGCGGAAATCCGGTCGACCGAAAAACCACGCCGGCGCAGGCCTTCGAAATTCATGGAGCGCGCCGCCGCCGGTTGCCCCTGGCACATGACAAAGGGCGGCAGATCGGCAAACAGCACCGAGCACATGGCCGTCATGCTGTGGGCACCGATGCGTACAAACTGGTGCACCACGGTAAAGCCGCCCAGGATCACCCAGTCACCGACATGCACATGGCCGGCCAATTGCGAGTTGTTGGCAAAGATGGTGTGGTTGCCCACATTGCAGTCGTGCGCCAAATGCACATAGGCCATGATCCAGTTGTCATTGCCCAGGCGGGTCACGCCGGCATCGCCTGGCGAGCCGATATTGAAGGTGCAGAACTCGCGGATCGTGTTGCGGTCCCCAATCACCAGCTCACACGGTTCGCCGGCATATTTCTTGTCCTGCGGCACGGCGCCCAGCGAATTGAATTGAAAAATGCGGTTGTCGCTGCCAATCGTGGTGTGGCCTTCGATCACGCAATGCGGTCCCACAGTGGTTCCAGCACCAATGCGCACATGCGGGCCAATGACGGTGTAAGGCCCGACGCTGACCGAGCTGTCAAGCTCGGCCTTGGGGTCGACCAGGGCGGTGGCGTGAATCGCGCTCACGGCTCGGACCTCAGGCAACGGCGCGCATGGCGCAGGTTAGCTCGGCTTCCACCGCCAGCTCACCGTCGACTTTGGCGCAGGCCTTGAATTTGAAAATGCCGGCTTTCATGCGCAACATTTCCACTTCCAGCACCAGCTGGTCACCCGGCTCGACCGGGCGCTTGAAGCGCGCGCCGTCGATACCGGCAAAGTAATACACCATTTCATCGGTGGGCGAAGTGTCCAGCGCATCAAAGGCCAGCAGGGCTGCGGCCTGCGCCAGCGCTTCCAGCATCAGCACGCCCGGCATCACCGGGCGGTGTGGAAAGTGCCCCTGAAAGAAGGGTTCATTCATGGTCACATTTTTCAAGGCCCGGATGGTCTTGCCTTTTTCCAGGGCGACGACACGGTCCACCAGCAAAAACGGGTAACGGTGCGGCAGCTGTTTCAGAATTTTGTGAATATCCATCATGATTTGGCTTCTTTCTCTATCGTTTTTATACGGTCACGCAGGGCATGCAACTGTTTCAGGGTTGCCGCATTGCGCTCCCAATTGGCGTTCTCATCCAACGGAAAAATTCCGGTGTAATTTCCTGGCTTGGTGATGGACTTGCTGACCACGGTGGCGGCAGATATGTGTACCTGATCGGCCAGCCGCAGATGCCCCAGCACAATCGCCCCGCCACCCAGCGTGCAATTGGCGCCGATGCTGGCACTGCCAGCCACACCAACGCATCCGGCCATGGCCGTGTTGCGACCCACGTGCACGTTGTGGCCGATTTGAATCAGGTTGTCGAGCTTGACGCCATCTTCGATCACGGTGTCCTGCAAGGCGCCGCGGTCGATGCAGGTGTTGGCACCGATTTCCACGTCATTGCCGATGCGCACCGCACCCAGTTGTTCAATTTTTTCCCAGCGCTCGCCGTCCGGCGCAAAGCCGAAACCGTCGGCGCCGATCACCACGCCCGGATGCACGATGCAGCGCGCGCCCAGCTGACAGTCCTCACCCACCGTGACGCGCGAATACAGCACGCTGTCGGCGCCGATAACGGCACCACGCTCAATCACGCACAGGGCACCAACCCGGGCACTGGGGTGCACCTGGGCCTCGGCATCAACCACCGCGCTGGGGTGGATAAAACCACCCTGTGCAGCACCCTTGCGGCGGCGCCACAGCTGCGTCAGCTTGGCGAAATACAGATAGGGGTTGCTGGAAACAATGCAGGCACCACGCAGGCGCGCCACCGCTTCCATGCTCGGCCCGACAATCACACACGCCGCGTGCGAACCACGCAACTGCGACTGGTATTTGGCATTGCTCAGGAAGGCGATGTCGCCGCTGCCAGCACTTTCCAGCGGCGCAAGGCCGGTGATTTCCAGCTGCGGGGCACCATGCAAGGTGCCGCCCAGTGCCTCTACGATGGTAGCCAGCGTCAGGGGCATGGCTCAGCGTCCGCCAGCGCCCGAATTACTTCGCGCCAGCATTCAGCATCTTGAGAATTTTTTCCGTGATATCAATCTTCGGATTGAAGTAGACCGCCTCTTGCAACACCAGGTCGTATTTCTCGGTTTCTGCGAGTTGGCGAATCGCCTTGGTGGCCTTGTCCAGCACCTGGCGTAGTTCTTCGTTCTGGCGGCTGTTCAGGTCTTCGTCAAATTCACGCTTTTTGCGCTGGAAGTCGCGGCCCTGGTCGGCGTATTCCTTTTGCTTGGCGACGCGCTGGCTCTCGGTCATGGTGGGCGCATCGCGCTCAAACTTTTCGCTGAACGACTTCAGCGAAGCCTGCAGATCGGCCAGATCTTTCTGGCGCTTGGAGAATTCCGACTCCAGCTTGGCGGTAGCCGCCTTGGCCGGAGCCGACTCGCTGGTGATGCGCTGCACGTTGATATAAGCAATGTGGGATTCTTGCGCCGACGCAGTAAGCGCTGCCACGGACAGCAGCAGGCCCAAAACCCAGGATGATTTAAGTGTCGTCATTAGAAAGATGTCCCGATCTGAAATTGCAAGTTTTGGATTCTATCGCCATCAAACTGGCGTATGGGCTTGGCAAACGCCAAACGCAAGGGGCCGACCGGCGATACCCAGCTGATACCAATACCCACCGACGAGCGCATGGCGCCCAGGTCAATCGGTTCGTCCACGCCGTAGATGCCGCCCGCGTCAAAAAAGCTGTACCAGCGCAAAGTGCGGTCATTGCCGCCACCCGGCAGGGGCGACAGCAGCTCGGCATTAAAGGTCACCTTGCGCGCGCCGCCGGTGGCGACCGAGGTGTTGGTCAGACCGGTGGCCAACGCATCGCGCTGTGCCGACGTGGTCAGGCTGCCCTGCTCAAAACCGCGCACCGAGCCCAAGCCACCGGAGTAGTAGTTCTTGAACACCGGGTAGCCCTTGCCATCGATGCCCACACCGGCGGACAAATCACCATTCAGCGCCAGCGTTGTCTTCTTGCTCAGCGGGAAGAATTGCTGGATCTGGGCGGTACTGCGCACATACGTCAGATCGCCCGCCGGACTCCATTCACCATTGAGGCGCACGACACGTCCGGTGCTGGGCAACAAGCCGCTGTCTCGTGTATCACGCGCCCACCCTGCCGACAGCGGCAGCGAATAGGTCACCATACCGTACTGGTCGGCAAATATCTGGTAAACGTTGGGCAGCAGCGAACCCAGAATGATTTCGGTCCGGTCGATGCCGGCTCCCAGGAACACGGTGTCGGTTTCCGTGAATGGCACGCCAAAGCGCACGCTGGCACCCGTGGTCTGAATCGCATAACTGTCGATCGCCGTGTAGGGCTTGCTGGTGCGCTGGTACAGGTCGAGCGAACGCGACACACCGTCTTCGGTGTAATACGGATTGGTCGTGCTGAACACCAGCGTGCGGTTGTAGGCGCTGGTGTTGACCTGAATACCAAGCGAATTGCCGGAACCGAAAGCATTTTCCTGCTGGAAACCAAAGGTCAGTCCCAAGCCATCGGCACTTGAAAAGCCGGCTCCGAGGCTGACGCTGCCGGTGGGCTTTTCGACCACGCTCACAGTCAAATCAACCTGGTCCATGGTGCCAGGAACTTCCTGGGTGTCCATGGTGACTTCCTTGAAATAGCCCAGGCGGTCAACCCGATTGCGCGACTGCTTGATCTTTTCACCGTCATACCAGGCCGCTTCCAGCTGACGGAACTCACGGCGAATCACTTCATCGCGGGTGCGATCATTGCCAGCCACGTTGATGCGGCGCACATACACGCGCCGGGCCGGATCACCAACCAGGGTAATTTCAACCCGATTGGTGCTGTGATCAATATCGGTCTTGGCTTCCACCCGGGCAAAGGCAAAGCCAAAGTTGGCGTAATAGTCGGTAAAGGCTTTGGTGGTCTGCGTAACCTGGTCGGCGTTGTAAGCCTCACCGGCCTTGATGGAAATCAGCGAGCGGAACTCATCTTCCTTGGCCAGGTAGTTTCCACCCAACTTGATTTTTGACACCACGAAGCGATCACCTTCGGAAATATTGATGGTGACGCTGATGCCCTGCTTGTCCGGCGATATCGCCACCTGCGTCGACTCGATCTTGAATTCCAGGTAGCCGCGTGTCAGGTAATACGAACGCAGCGTCTCAATGTCGGCATTGAGCTTGGTGCGTGAATAGCGGTTCGATTTGGTGTACCAGCTCAGCCAGCCGCCAGTATCCTGATCAAACTGGTCCAGCAAGGTGGATTCGGAAAAGGTCTTGGCACCCACGATATGCAGGCTGGTGATCTTTGCCGGCTCGCCTTCGCTGACGGAAAAACTCAGGTTGACGCGGTTGCGCTCCAGCGGCGTCACCGTGGTCACCACGTCGGTGGCATACATGCTGCGGCTGATGTACTGGCGTTTCAACTCCTGCTCGGCGCGGTCCACCAGCGCCTTGTCGTAAGGACGACCGTCGGTCAGGCCGATATCCCGCAGGGCCTTCTTGAGCACGTCCTTGTCAAATTCCTTGGTGCCGGAAAAATCCACATCGGCAATGGTCGGGCGCTCTTCGACAATCACCACCAGGGCGCCGTCCTTGACATCAATGCGCACGTCCTTGAACAGGCCCAGCGCAAACAGCGCCCGGATCGAGGCTGCCGCCTTCTCGTCGCTGTAGGTGTCACCCACCCGCACCGGAATCGACGCGAACACGGTGCCGGCCTCGACCCGCTGCAATCCCTCGACTCGGATGTCACGCACCGCAAAGGGCTCCAGCGCCATGGCCGCTGGCGCTGCCAGCGCCACCAGCAAGGCAGCAAACAGCCCGCGGAAAAAAATCAAATTCAAACGCATAGAAGATAGTGGGTACGGGAAACGAGCGCTTAGAGATCAGGACAAAAAGCGGGAAATATCATTAAAAATTGCAACGGACATCATTACGAACAACAGCGCGACGCCGACGCGTTGCAACTTGGCCATCCATGCTGGAGAAATGGATCGCCCAGTCACTCCCTCCCAAAGATAATACATCAGGTGACCACCATCCAGAACCGGCACCGGCAATAGGTTCAAGACGCCCAGACTGATACTGACAATTGCCAGAAAGCTCAGGAACTGGCTGAGACCCATGGCTGCCGACCGGCCAGCATAGTCGGCAATGGTAATCGGACCGCTCAAATTTTTGTACGAAGACATGCCGGTGGCAATCTGCCCCATCATGCGCAGAGACAGCACCGACACTTCCCAGGTTTTCGTCAGCGCACGCTGCACGCTTTGCAGCAAGCCCAAGCGCACCAGCACCATCCGTGGCGTGGCGCCAATCATGGCACCGACACGGCCGATTTCCGCTGTGCCATCGCGCTCCCGGTGCGGCGTCACGCGCAGTTCTAGCAAGCGCCCCTGGCGCTCCACCAGCCATTGCTGCGGCAGCGGATCGTGCGCACTGCCCGACTGCCGAATCAGCTCGCGCAACTGGGCGCCGTCGGCCATGGCCACACCGTCCACCTGGCGCACCACATCGCCGGATTGCAGACCGGCCGCCTGCGCCGCGCCCTCCGGGCGCAAGTCACCAATGTAAGCCGGCGAGAACGGTGCCACAAAGCCGATTTTGCGGAACAAGGTGGCATCCGCCTGGCGCACATCCAGGTCCGTAAATTTGAGTAAAGACTGGCGTTCTTCCGTGGAATCTGCCGGCTGGTAGGTCAAAACCAGGTTTTTTTCCGCCAACGCCGCGCGCGCGATTTGCCAATTGAGTTCATCAAAGGACGGCACCGGGTAGTCCTGCCCTTGCTCGTCGCTGGCACGCAGCACCAGTTCACCGCCAACCCAGCCGGCCTGTGCCGCCAGGCTGCCTTGCGGCGGGCGCGCAATGCGCGCTTCGGGTGCTTCCACGCCCCACCAGTTCACCGCCGAATACAGCAGTATCGCCAGCAGCAGATTGGCCAACGGCCCGGCAGCCACAATCAGCGCCCGGCTGCGCAAACGCTGCCGGTTGAAGGCCTGCGCCAGCTCGGCCGGATCGACGGCCGCCTCGCGCTCGTCGAGCATGGCGACAAAGCCACCCAAGGGCAACAGCCCAAGCCGGTATTCAGTACCTGAACGCTGTGAGGTCCAGCCCAGCACCCGCGGACCAATGCCGATGGAAAAACGCAGCACCTTGACGCCACAGGCACGTGCCATGGCAAAGTGGCCCCACTCATGGACCGCCACCAACAAGGCGATCGCCAGCAGGAATGCGCCCAATGTCAGCATGCAGGCACGCTCATTGGCCCAGCGCTGCCAGCACGGCACGCGCCACCGAACGGGACTCCTGGTCGAGTTCGATCAGGGCTTCCAGCGACTGTGGTGCGGCAAAGCGGGCACGGTCCATGGTCAGCAGATTGACCTGGTGGATCTGGTCAAAGCGCAATTCGCCGTTCAAGAAGGCTTCCACGGCGATTTCATTGGCGGCGTTGAGCACCGCAGTACTGCCCTGCGGCCCTTCCAGTGCACGCCAGGCCAGGGCCAACCCGGGATAACGGCGCTGGTGATCGGCGCTGGTAAACGGCTCAAAGGTCAGGCCGGCCAGGGCATTGAAGTCGATCGCCGCCGCGCCCGAGCGAATCCGCTGGGGCCAGGACAGGCCATAGGCAATGGGGCCGCGCATATCCGGTGTACCGAGCTGTGCCACCACCGAATGATCCACAAACTGCACCATGGAGTGAATCACGCTTTGCGGATGAATGATCACTTCGATGCGATTGGGCGCCATACCGAACAGGAAGCGCGCCTCAATCACTTCCAGCGCCTTGTTCATCATGGTGGCAGAGTCCACCGAAATCTTGCGGCCCATGACCCAATTGGGATGGGCACAGGCCTGGGCCGGCGTCACATCGCGCAGGGTTTCGGGGGCGCGGGTGCGAAACGGGCCGCCGGACGCGGTCAGGATCAGCTTGTCGACCAGACCGTCCCAGGTCGCCGGGTCTTCCGGCAGGGATTGAAAAATGGCCGAATGTTCACTGTCAATCGGCAGCAAGGTGGCGCCACCGGCGCGCACGGCGTCCATGAACAGCTGTCCGCCCACCACCAGGGCTTCCTTGTTGGCCAACAGCAGGCGCTTGCCGCTGGCAGCGGCGGCCATGCATGGCGCCAGACCGGCGGCACCAACAATGGCTGCCATCACGCTGTCTACCTGCGGATGGCGTGCCATGTCGGCGATCGCCGCCGCGCCCGACAAGACCACCACCGACAAGCCGGCCGACTGGCAGCGCTGCTGCAAGTCCTGCCCCGCCACGACATCCGCCATCACGGCGAATTTCGGCTGAAAGCGGGCGCACTGCGCCAGCATGCGCTCCACATTGGTGGCTGCCGTCAGGGCAAACACTTCAAAACGATCGGCGTGCATGCCGATCACGTCCAGCGTATTGACGCCAATCGAACCGGTAGATCCGAGTATGGCTACACGTTGTTTCACGGCGTCCCCAATTCAAGCAACATCATGGTCAAGGGCAAGGTCGGCAACAAGGCATCCAGGCGGTCCAGCACGCCCCCGTGGCCAGGCAGCAGCTGGCTGCTGTCTTTCACACCTGCAGCGCGTTTGAACAAGGATTCCAGCAAATCACCGACCACGCTCATGGCGCAAAGAAAAACCACACTCAGCAACAACATGGGTCCGCCCATGGCATACAGACGGCTGTACAGACTGGCCGAGTCGACGCTGTAATGTGCCTCCATCTGCATCCAGCCCCAGGCGCACAACAGCACCCCAAGCAGCCCGCCCAGCGCACCTTCCCAGGTCTTGCCCGGACTGATGCTGGGTGCCAGCTTGTTGCGGAAAAAGCGCCCGCCCAGTGCACGCCCGGCGAAATAGGCAAACACATCGGCGGCCCACACCAGCACCAGCACCGAAAACAAAAAATTAATGCCAATCAGGCGCGCCTGCATGGCCGCCAGCCAGGCCACCGCCATGACCCAGGGCCCGCCGAGCCAGCGCAGGGGCCGTGGAATGGCGCGCCAGGCCGGTGTGCCGAAACGCAGCAACCAGGCACCCAGCAGCACCCAGGCCGATCCGGTCACGGTCCACAACACATGGAAATGCATGGTTGCGCCACCGGCCAGCCAGATTCCAGCGCACAGCAGTGCGCAGGCCAGCCCGCTAAGTACCGAGGGCACGGCGCCGTACTGGTTCAGCCGCGCCCACTCCCAGGCGCCGCAGGCCACCAGCACCAGCGTCACGCCGATGAAGGGCAGCGGTGACGGGTGCAAGGTGGCGTACAACAGCACACCCAACATAATCAGCGCGGTGATGATTCTTTGCTTCAGCATTCCGACTCACTTTCACACCGCAGTGTTGTTGCTGTCCGCGCGCGTTGCGCCGACCATGCCGAAACGGCGTTCCCGCGAGGCGTAAGCCGCCAACGCAGCGTCCAGGGCGACGACGTCAAAATCCGGCCACAGCAATTCGCTGAAATACAGCTCACTGTAGGCCGCTTGCCATAACAGAAAATTGCTCAGGCGCATTTCGCCGCTGGTTCGAATGATCAGGTCCGGCTCCGAGCCAAACGGCGCCGCCAGGTTCAGGCTCAGGCTGTCCTGCGTCAATACCTCGCCACGCGCAAGCATGGCATTGACCGCTTGCACTATGTCCCAGCGGCCGCCGTAGTTGAAGCACACATTCAGCCGCAGAACAGTATTGTTGGCGGTCGCACGCTCGGCCTCCGCCAAACCCTTCTGGACGCGCTCTGACAATTCATTGCGGGCTCCGACAAACACCAGCCGCACCCCTTCGCGACTGAGTGCCGGAACTTCGCGCGACAGCGCCAGCGTCAGAATGTCCATCAAGCCGCTGACCTCGTCGGCAGGCCGCTTCCAGTTCTCCGAGGAGAAGGCAAACACGGTCAGCACTTTCACGCCCCGCTTGGCGCAGGCCGTGACCGTGCGGCGCAAGCTTTCTACCCCCTGCCGATGACCGGCAATGCGTGGCAGGAAACGCTTGGACGCCCAGCGTCCGTTGCCATCCATGACGATAGCGATATGCCGGGGCACGGCCTCTGGGGTTGGTGCCATGGCGAAGTCAGGCGTTCGACAATGGCGTCAAACCGCCATGATGTCGGTTTCTTTGGCAGCCACCAGCTGATCAACTTCAGCAATGTGCCGGTCGGTCACTTTCTGGATTTCGGCTTCAGAACGCTTCTGGTCATCTTCCGAAGCCAGCTTGTCTTTCACCAGTTTTTTCACCGCGTCGTTGGCATCGCGGCGCACGTTGCGAATGGCCACTTTGGCGCTTTCGCCTTCACCACGCACCAGCTTGGTCAGTTCTTTGCGGCGCTCTTCAGTCATCATCGGCATGGGCACACGGATCAGATCGCCCATGCTGGCCGGGTTCAAACCCAGGTCGCTTTCGCGGATGGCTTTTTCGATCTTGGCGCCCATGCCCTTTTCCCAAGGCTGGATACCAATCGTGCGGGCGTCCAGCAGCGTCAGATTGGCAACCTGGCTGAGCGGCAGCATGGAGCCGTAATAGTCCACATGCACGGTGTCCAGCAGCGCCGGATTGGCGCGGCCGGTGCGGATTTTGGTGAGATTGGTTTTGAACGATTCGATGGAATGGTCCATCTTGCTGTCCAGATTTTTCTTGATGTCATCCAAAGTCATGATTCTCTACTCCTGTCATTCCATCGAACTGCCGCTGCACCCAGGCACTTCAGACGTGCACCAGCGTGCCTTCGTCCTGGCCCATGATGACGCGCTTGAGGGCGCCGTGCTTGAAAATCGAAAACACCTTGATCGGCAATTTCTGATCCCGGCACAGGGCGAACGCGGTGGCGTCCATGATGCCCAGGCTGCGCGACATGGCTTCGTCAAAGGTGATGTTGGAATAACGCACGGCGTGCGGATCCTTTTTCGGATCGGCGCTGTAAACACCGTCCACCTTGGTTGCCTTGAGCACGATCTCGGCGCCGATCTCGGCACCACGCAGGGCCGCCGCCGTGTCGGTGGTGAAGAATGGATTGCCGGTGCCGGCGGCGAAGATCACTACCTTGCCCTCTTCCATGTACTGCAAGGCCTTCGGGCGAATATACGGCTCGACCACCTGCTCAATGCCGATGGCCGACATCACACGCGCAATCAGGCCGGCCTTGTTCATGGTGTCACCCAGGGCGAGTGCATTCATGACCGTGGCCAGCATGCCCATGTAATCGGCGGTAGCCCGGTCCATGCCGACCGAACCGCCAGCGACGCCACGGAAAATATTGCCGCCGCCGATGACGACGGCGACTTCCACACCCAGTCGGTTCACCTCGGCAATTTCGTCGACCATGCGCACGATGGTGTCGTGGTTGATGCCGAACTGGTCATCGCCCATCAGGGACTCACCCGACAGCTTTAGCAAAATTCTCTTGTAAGCCGGCTTGTCATTTTGCATAGTGCTGTCCTTTGTGATGTGTTGGATGGGCGATGGGGAGGGCTTGGTTTAGGCGGTCTGCTTGGCAGCAGCCACTTGGGCAGCCACTTCGGCAGCGAAGTCGTCAACCTTCTTCTCAATGCCTTCACCCACCACGTACATGGTGAAACCCTTGACCGTGGTGTTGATGGCCTTGAGCATTTGCTCGACGGTCTGCTTGTCGTTCTTCACGAAGGCCTGGTTGAACAGGGACACTTCCTTGAGGTACTTCTGCACGCCGCCATCGATGCGCTTGGCAACGATTTCAGCGGACTGCACTGGCTTGCCAGCGGCAGTTGCCACTGCAGCGTCTTCGGCCGCCTTGGCCGCAGCCACCGAACGCTCGCGCTCGACCAGTTCAGCCGGTACGTCGGCAGACGACAAGGCTACCGGCTTCATGGCAGCAACGTGCATGGCAACGTCCTTGGCAGCAACTGCGTCGCCCGCATACTCGACCACCACGCCAATGCGTGTGCCGTGCAGGTAAGTAGCCAGGCTGGCGCCGGAATCGAAACGCTTGAAGCGGCGGAACGTCATGTTTTCGCCGATCTTGCCGATCAGACCACGACGCACATCTTCCAGCGTCGGGCCAAAGCCGTCCTGGCTGTATTCCAACGCACCCAGTGCGGCGACATCTGCAGGGTTGTTCTTGACGATCAGCTCGGCGGCCTTGCCGGCCAATGCCAGGAAGCTGTCATTCTTGGTTACGAAGTCGGTTTCGCAGTTGACTTCGAGCAACGCGCCGGTGGTGCCTTCAACGAAGCTGGCGACAACGCCTTCTGCCGTAACACGGGCAGCCGCCTTGCCGGCCTTGCTGCCGAGCTTGACGCGCAGCAACTCTTCGGCCTTGACCATATCGCCTTCGGCTTCCGTCAATGCCTTCTTGCATTCCATCATCGGTGCGTCGGTCTTTCCACGCAGTTCAGCAACCATACTTGCAGTAATCGCAGCCATTCTTACTTCTCCAATTTCAATTCAATACAACCATGTCAATTAAAAAAAGGGGGCAACAAAGCCCCCTTTGGTAAGGGCGCGCAGTGCTTAGGCAGCTGCTTCGCTCACTTCCACGAATTCGTCGTCGCCTTCAGCGGCCACGGCCTTGACCACGTCTTCCACGGCGTTGGCACGGCCTTCGAGGATCGCGTCAGCGATACCGCGGGCATACAGCGTAACGGCCTTGGAGGAGTCATCGTTGCCGGGGATCACGTAGTCAATGCCTTCGGGCGAGTGGTTGGAGTCAACCACGCCGATCAGCGGAATGCCAAGCTTGCGGGCTTCAGCGATGGCAATCTTGTGGTAGCCGACGTCGATCACGAAAATTGCATCTGGCAGCGCGTTCATGTCCTGGATGCCGCCGATGTCTTTTTCCAGCTTTTCCAGTTCACGAGCGAACATCAGTTGTTCTTTCTTGCTCATGCTTTCCAGACCGGCTTCCTGTTGCACTTTCATGTCCTTCAGGCGCTTGATCGATGTCTTGACCGTCTTGAAGTTGGTCAGCATGCCGCCGAGCCAGCGCTGGTCAACGAAAGGAACACCAGCACGTGCAGCTTCAGCCGCCACGATTTCGCGCGCCTGGCGCTTGGTGCCCACCATCAGGATGGTGCCACGCTTGGCGGCCAACTGGCGCACGAACTTGGCGGCGTCCTGGAACATCGGCAAAGACTTTTCCAGGTTGATGATGTGAATCTTGTTGCGATGACCGAAGATGAACGGGGCCATCTTGGGGTTCCAGAAGCGGGTCTGGTGACCAAAATGGACACCGGCTTCCAACATTTCGCGCATAGTAACTGCCATAAATTTCTCCAAAGGTTAGGTCTTAAAGCCGGTCCACTGATCGGACAGCGAGAAGCTAGAATTCGCGCTGTCGCAACACCTTGTAAGAACCGGTTTGCGATTACGTTGTGGGTGGTGCAACTGCACTGCCAGCACAACCGTAGGATTTTAGCATGGAAGATCGGGCCGTATTCAGGGGGGCATGAAACTGAAAGCGGTAACCGGGTGCTTGTTTAGGGTAGTCATGAAAATAGCGGTTATTGGGGCGGGAATCGTCGGAATTACCAGCGCGTATGCGCTGGCGCAGGATGGGCACGAGGTTAGCGTCTTCGAACGCAATGCCGCCATTGCCGAGGAAGCTAGCTTTGCCAACGCCGGCCTGCTGGCGCCGAGTTTGTTGCATCCGCTGTCACACACGCGCTGGCCGGGCGCCGGCTGGCTGCGCTACTTGCAAGCCGAAGCGGCACTGGCGCTGCGCAAGAATGTGTCCTTCAACGAACTGCGCTGGCTGCTGGGTTGGCAAAAAAACCTCTCCAGCGACGCGTTTGTTGCGCGCTTCAAACAAACCCAGCAACTGGCCCAGTATGGCGTTGACTGCCTGCACCAGCTCAGCCTGGACGCCGGCATCGCACCAGAGCAGGCGCAGGGCCAACTGGCGCTGTTTTCCAGCGCAGCCGGGCATGCCGCGGTACAAGCCAAACTCGATCTCCTGAAAGAGATCGGGGTCAGCCTGCTGACCCTGGACCGCAGCCAGGCACAGCGCATCGAACCCGCCCTGGACAGCGACTACCCGGTACATGCGGCGGTGCATTTCCCACACGACGAAATTGCAAATTGCCGTCAATTTGCCCACCTGCTGAAAGACCGGGCCCTGGAATGTGGCGTGAAATTTCACTTTGCTGCCACCCTGGTGGCGCTGCACGCCGGCGCACCGGTGCAACTGGAGTTTGCCGACCAGCCGGAAAGGCAAAGCTTTGACCGGGTGGTGCTGTGCACCGGCACCGGCGGCAGCCAACTGGTGGGACTGGGCAGCGCCAAACTGCCGCTCACCGAACTGCAGCAGTACGCCGTCAGCGTGCCGATTCGCGAGGCCCTGAATGCCCCACGCAGCGCCATTTTTGACTACGACCGCGCCACCACCATCGGCCGACTCGGCGCGCGCGTACGCGTCAGCGGTGGCACCGAACTCGGCCGCAGCACGCAAAAAGTACAACACCAGAGCACCAAACAACTGTTCAATACCCTGCAAACCAGTTTCCCGGGGGCCGCCAGTTACCAGAATGGCGCACAAATCTGGAAAGCCCGGATTGGATTCACCCCGGACGGACTGCCCCTGGTCGGCCCGAGCGCCAGCAATGGTGTCTGGCTTAACCTCGGCCACGGCCACAATGGCTGGAGCATGTGCTGTGGCACCGCGCGCTTGTTGACCGACATGCTGGCCGCCCGCAGCCTGGCACTCGACCCGGCCAGCCTGCAGCCGGCGCGCTTTCAGATCTGAAATGGCTTTGCGGCCCCGGCACGAACTGACACAATGGGCACCAATTTCAAGCCGATGCCATGACTCCCGAACTTTCACAACGACTCAGTACCGCCGTGGATGGCATGCCCGCCTTCCCCAAGAGCGTGCAACGGATTCTGGAACTCACGCGCGACGTCAACAGCACCCCCAAAGACCTGGTCGATGTGATCGACAAAGACCCGGTGGTGACGGTAAAGATTCTCAAGGTGGTGAATTCGGCGTACTACAGCCTGCCCCGGCAGATCACTTCCATCGGCCACGCGGTGGTTTACCTCGGCTTCAACACCATTAAAAACCTGGCCCTCAGTATTGCCGCCGTGGGAGTGTTGCCCAAGGACAATGCCTCGGGCTTTGACGTTCAGCAATACCTGCTGCACTCGCTGTCCACCGCCGGTCTGGCCAAAGCACTGGCCCAAAAGGTCCGCGATGCCGATCCCATGGACTGCTTTATTGCCGGTCTGCTGCACGACTTCGGCAAGGTCGTGTTCGCCCAGTTCATGCCCCAGGAATTCCGCTCCGCCCTGCAAGCCTGCCAGGCCAGCGGCGGTTCATTGCACGAAGCGCTGCAGGAAAGAATTGGCGCGGACCATGTGGTGGTCGGTGCCATGTTGGTAGAAAAATGGCGTTTTGCCCCTGAATTGATCGAAACCATACGCCATCAGCACATCTCCAACTTCAAAGATACGGACATGATTGCATGCGTCTTCGCTGCCAACCAGATCAGCAAAAAACTGCAGTTCGGCTTTGCTGGAAACCCAACTTATGATGAGTTTCCGCCGTCCGTGCAGAAACGCCTGGGCGGCACGCTGGACGAGGTGATCAGCGGCATGGGCGACTTGAACCCCATATTTGAAGAAGCACGACTATTCGCCAAACTATGAGGTCCGAACAATGAAGGTGAAATTCTGGGGGGTGCGCGGATCCATCGCCTGCCCCGGCCCCAAAACCGTGCGCTATGGCGGTAACACCACCTGCATTGAAGTGCGTACCGACAACAACGAATTGATCGTGCTCGACGCCGGCACCGGCATCTACCAACTGTCGCAAGCCCTGCTGGCAGAACTGCCAGTCAACGCCAACGTGCTGATCACCCATTCGCACTGGGACCATATCCAGGGCCTGCCCCTGTTTATTCCAAATTTCATTCCCGGCAACACGCTGCGCCTGCACGGTGGCTTTGACCCGGTGTCGGGCAAGGGCATCGAGCAGGTGATGTCGGTGCAACTGCAATACAGCTTCTTCCCGGTGCGCGAAGCCGAGATGAAAGCACGCATCCAGTACGTCACGCTCACGCCCAATGAAACCATCGAAGTCGGCTCGGCACGGGTCACGCCCTGCCTGCTGAACCACCCGGTGATCGATTTCGGCTACAAGATCGAGTGCAACGGCAAATCGGTTTTTTTCACCGGCGACCACGAACCGCCTTACAACATCTACCAACCCGGCGAAGAAGGCTACGACGAGTACCAGGTGTTTGTTGACGAAAAAACCCGCTCCATCGTGAATGCCTTGCGCGGCGTCGACGTGCTGATTGCCGACTGCTCTTACACCGACACCGAGTACCTCAGCAAAAAAGGCTGGGGCCACGGCACCTTCAGCAGCAGCATCGCGCTGGCCCAGGCGGCCGGTGTCAAGGTGCTGTTTTGCACCCACCACGAACCCACACGCAGCGACGACGCGCTGGAAATCGTGTTCCAAGAAGCCCTGGCAAGCAACGCCGGTCAGAGCCAGGGCCTCGACATCCGCTTGGCACGGGAGGGCGATGGCATCGAATTCTGAGCGCATCACGGGCAAGTATTGTGTTGCCAGCACGCGCTGGCACGATCTGCACAGCTGCGCAGCGACGCGCCAGATGGAACTGCCCGCCGCTGCCAGCAACTCCCGCCCCAGCCTGATGCAGCAGGCCGGCCTGGCCGTCGCCCAACTGGCCTTAGCACTGGCGCCACACGCCCGCGTATTCTGGATTGCCTGTGGCCCGGGCAACAACGGCGGCGACGGCTTTCAGGCCGCGCAACACCTGCAAAATTGGGGCAAGGCGGTGCTGGTGTCCACCAGTGCGCCAGCCACCAGTTACTCCACCGACGCCTTGCGCGCCCTGGGTGACGCGCGCGCCGCCGGCGTCTGCTTTACCGAGCAGGCACCCGAATATTTCGACTTTTGCATCGACGCCCTGTTCGGCATCGGCAGCTTGCGCCCTTTCAGTGCATTGCACTGCCGCTGGATTGAACGCATGTGCGA
Organism: uncultured beta proteobacterium; assembly: GCA_903897925.1. Lineage (GTDB taxonomy): Bacteria > Pseudomonadota > Gammaproteobacteria > Burkholderiales > Burkholderiaceae_C > Allorhodoferax. The sequence goes on from CAIUDG010000124.1 coordinate 21,668, forward strand.
CGGCACGGCACCGGTGCTATCGATTGATCTGCCCAGCGGACTGAACGGCGACACCGGCAACCTCAGCCTGCACCACGTGCAGGCCGACTACACCCTGAGTTTGCTGACCCTCAAACCCGGCCTTTTCACCCAGGCCGGACGCGACGCCTGCGGTGAAATCTGGTTCAACCCGCTGCAGCCAGAAAACCGTGTCGCGGCGGATGCGCGGCTGATTGGTCAGGCAACCATCCCCCAGCGCCTGCATGCCAGCCACAAGGGCAGCTACGGCGATGTGGCAGTTGTCGGCGGTGCCGCCGGCATGACCGGCGCCGCCCTGCTGGCGGCCAACGCGGCACTGCATGGCGGTGCCGGACGCGTCTACGTCCACCTGCTCGACGCCCGTGCCAGCGCGCCGGCAGCGGCACCCGAGCTGATGCTGCGCAGCGCCGCGCAATGGCCCGCACAGGCGACCGTGGTGGCCGGCTGCGGCGGCGGCGAGGCGATCGCGGACCACCTGCCCGCGCTGCTGCAAAACGCCCAGCAACTGGTGCTGGACGCCGATGCACTGAACCAGATCGCCAACGCCACGCCTTGGCAAGTGCTGCTGTCACAGCGGGTCCCGGGACGCACCGTCATAACGCCGCATCCGCTTGAAGCCGCGCGCCTGCTCGGCTGCAGCACCGAAGAAATTCAAGGCAACCGCGTCGAGGCAGCACAGGCACTGGCGCGGCGTTTCCAATGTGTGGTGGTACTGAAAGGCTCGGGCAGCGTGATTTGCAGCCCCGGCGCCTTGCCGCACATCAACCCCACCGGCAACGCCCGGCTGGCCACGGCGGGCACCGGCGATGTTCTGGCCGGGCTGCTGGGCGCCCATTTTGCCAACACCCATGACGCTTGGGGTGCGGCCTGCGCAGCGGTGTACCAGCACGGGCTGACAGCCGAACGCTGGAGCAGCAGCAGCCACCTGACGGCAGCTGCGCTGGCCAACGCACTTTAAGCCATCAACGGCGCTTGCCGGCCGACTTTTTCGACGCGGCGCCGCGCTCCACCGACTTGCTCTTCGACTTCGCTGTGCGCCCGGATTTCACACCGGCGCGCTTCTTCGACGCGCCAGCAAAACCGTCGACACGCGAACCGCCCTCGGACTCAAATGGCGCGGCAAAGCTGCCGCGCGACTTGCCCTCGCGCGCACCGGGCTTGTCGCCAGGGTTGCGCAGCGCCAGACCATCGTTTTCATGCACCAGGCGGAAATCAATCTTGCGCCCGTCCAGATCGACCCGGCTGACCTGAATCCGCACCCGGGTTCCTATGGCATAGCGGGTACCGGTGCGCTCGCCGCGCAGTTCCTGGCGCGCTTCGTCGAAACGGAAATATTCGCCACCGAGCTCGGTGATGTGGACCAGCCCTTCCACATACATGGCGTCCAACGTGACGAACAGGCCGAAACTGGTGGCCGAACTGACCACGCCACCGTATTCCTCACCCAGATGCTCGCGCATGTATTTGCATTTCAACCAGGCCTCAACGTCACGGCTCGCCTCGTCGGCGCGCCTTTCATTGGCACTGCAATGCAAACCGGCGGCCTGCCAGGCCTGTCCCTCAGCATTCACCTTGCGCGGCTTCTGATTCGGTTCTGCCACCCTGGAGGCCAGCCCTTTTTCCAGGCGCCGCGCCAACTTGGCATGGGCCTCGCCCGGTGTCGGCAAGGCCGGCAACTGGTACTTGGATTTGGCCAAAATGGCCTTGATCACACGGTGCACCAACAAATCTGGATAGCGCCGGATCGGACTGGTGAAATGGGTGTAGGCGTCGTAGGCCAAACCGAAGTGGCCGCTGTTGATCGGCGTGTAAATCGCCTGCTGCATGGAGCGCAGCAACATCGAGTGGATCTGCTGGGCGTCCGGCCGGTCTTTGGTGGCCAGGGCGATGGCCTGGAACTCGCCCGGCGCGGGATCGTCACTGATGCCCATGCCGATGCCAGTGGCCTTCAGGTAGTTGCGCAGGATTTCCTTCTTTTCCGGCGTTGGCCCCTCATGCACACGGAACAGGCCGGGATGCTTGCTTTGCGCAATGTAGTCAGCACTACAGACATTGGCCGCCAGCATGGCTTCCTCAATCACCCGGTGCGCCACATTGCGGGTGCGCGGAATAATTTTTTCGATGCGGCCGTTTTCGTCGCAAACAATCTGCGTTTCGGTGGTTTCGAAGTCCACCGCGCCGCGCTTTTGCCGCGACTTGGACAAGGATTGAAACACCCCATGCAGATTCAGCAAGTCACCCACCAGGGCCTTGCGCTTGAGCGCCTCGGGGCCGCGTGTATTGCCCAGAATGGCCGCCACTTCGGTGTAGGTAAAGCGCGCATGGCTCCACATCACGGCGGGATAGAACTGGTAGGCCTCGACCTCGCCCTCGGCACTGACAAACATGTCGCAGACCATGCACAGGCGTTCCACCTCGGGGTTCAGTGAGCACAGCCCATTGGACAATTTTTCCGGCAGCATCGGAATCACGCGGCGCGGGAAATACACGCTGGTGGCGCGGTCGTAGGCGTCTATATCGATCGCCGAACCGTTTTCCACGTAGTGGCTGACGTCAGCGATAGCAACCAGCAAGCGCCAGCCTTTGGCGCCGCCGCGGCCACGCGTAGCTGGTTCGCAATACACCGCGTCGTCGAAATCGCGCGCGTCTTCACCGTCGATAGTCACCAGGGGAATATCGCGCAAGTCGATGCGCTCCAGATGGTCTTGCGGGCGCACCTGGTCGGGCAAGGTCCGGGCCAGCGCCAGGCAGCCCTGGGAAAACTCGTGCGGCACGCTGTATTTGCGTACCGCGATTTCAATTTCCATGCCCGGGTCATCGACCTCACCCAGCACTTCCTTGATGCGCCCCACCGGCTGTCCAAACAAGGCTGGCGGCTCTACCAGCTCGACCACCACCACCTGGCCAACTTTGGCGACACTGGTGGCGCCCTTGGGAATCAGCACATCCTGCCCGTAGCGTTTGTCTTCCGGCGCCACCAGCCAGACCCCACTCTCCTGCAACAGCCGTCCGATGATGGGCTGGCTGGAACGTTCCACGATTTCCACCACGCGCCCTTCGGGTCGGCCCTTGCGGTCACTGCGCACGATGCGAACCTTGACCCGGTCTTTGTGCAAGACGGCGCGCATTTCATTGGGCGGCAAATAGATATCGGCCGCGCCGTCATCACGTGCGACAAAACCATGGCCATCACGATGGCCTTGAACGACACCTTCCACTTCATCCAGCAAGCCGCTGGTCTGGCTTAAATTTTTGATACTGGCTCTCGCTTTCCTGAAACACCTTGCGACCGAAACGGCTCGGCCTCAATCACATTGCTGGCAGCCAGAATACGCTATCCACCCCACTACCAGCATGACAATCTGCAATAAATTCCAATTTTCAACATCCGGGCCTGCGCGCAGCACCATGGCAAGGGCAGCCGGACAGAAAAAGTTTTTTCACCGGGACTGGAAACACCGAAAAAACTGTTGTAGAATACCAGCTGTGCCCAGATGGCGAAATTGGTAGACGCACCAGCTTCAGGTGCTGGCGGTTGCAAGACCGTGGAAGTTCGAGTCTTCTTCTGGGCACCACTATAAAGAGATGGCCTGTGACGCAAGTCACAGGCCTTTTTCTTTGGTTTCTCTTTAGTTTCCCTTTGGTTTTTGCACTTCGCATGTTGCTTCACATGCCTTACTCCAGCAGTACCCAACTGGACGATACGGAGCGATCCGGGGCGATTCAAAGCGCTCGCGCTGGTACGCCTTATCCCTTTGGTTTAGCCGCTCTATCCACGGCCCTCGGAAACTGCACACAGGCCAGGAGTCTGGGCGGTAGAAATCGCCGAAGCGAAAAGCGAGCCCGGCGTGGCCAGTTTTTGCCGGATTCGCCGCCGCATAGCAGGGCTATGGGGCCAGAAAACGGTTAAAAATGGACCGCCGCGGTGGCTTTGCAGCCGGCGCATTTTCTGCCGCCCAGGCTCCTACTACTGATTTGCTTCAGTGGCGACCATGATGTCTAGGCTTAACGTCGCCCGACCGTGCACACCTGGTGCTCAAAATCACCGCCCAGGAACTCCACCTGATCTGGCTGCACCGCGGCAATTTTCATGGGCGGCTTGAGATTCAGCGTCTTGGAGGCGGCGGCATAGTCGTCCCAGACAATCCGGTCTTCCATCACGCGCGCGTCAACCATGCCCTTGCCGGTAGCAAACCGGATCTGACCAGCGACGGCACGGTATTGAACAATCAGCGCCGGTTCCTTGCACTTATAGCCAATCAGCCGGTCTGGCACCGGTGGCGGATCGGCATTGACCATGGCATAGCCGATCCAGCCAGCAAGCAGCATAAACACGCCCAGCGCGACCACCACGCGGTAGTCCCGGTCGGGTTTGACTTCCTGCGGCACCGGTGCGGTGGACCCGGTGGCTTCCGCGGCTGCAGTTGCAGTTGCAGTTGCAGTTGCAGTTGCATGCTGGACTTCATTGCGCTCTGACGGCGATACGGCAAACGCCACGGCGCCAGGACTGTGCAGTGCGGCAGAACCCGGCTCCGGTGCCTGCAGCGTTTGCGGCACCGACAGCAAGGTTGCGGTAGCTGGCAGCGCCTGCTGCAACACCTGTTCTTGCGCTGCCTGTTCTTGCGACACCTGTTCTCGCGCTACCTGCTCCTGCCGGCCACCGGCAAAAATCTGGTAGAGGGACGGCGGACGCGCCAGGTCCTGCACCCGCGCCCGGTTGCTCAGAACAATGCGACTGGTCTGCACCACAAACGCCGCCGCCAGCAAGGGCAACACAAAATGGGACATCGATGAATCGGCGGAAAACACGCCACCGAACACCGGATCGTCAATCAGCAGGCCGCCGGCCACGCCACCGAGAACGGCGGCACCGATCCAGAGAAATACCGGAAACATGTCCAGCAGCTTGGACACATACAGGCTGCCGAACATCAAAATTGGCATGCTCAACAGCAAGCCCAGAACCAGCATCTGAAAATTGTTCTGGCTGACCGCCGACAAGGCCAGCACGTTGTCCAAACTCATAATGAGATCGGCCAGCACGATGGTCTTGGCAGCCTCCATCACATTGCGCCCGGGCTCCAGCGTTTCCTCATAGATCGGCTTGGGGTCGACGTTGTCAACAATCAATCCGACCGAGATTTTCAGCAGCAGCAGCCCGCCCACCAGCTTGATCAGCGGCAACTGCATCGCCAGCGTGGCTACCGAGGTGAGCAGCAAACGCGCCAGCAAGGCACCCGCGATGCCAAGCAACATCACCCGGGTTTGCTGGCGCTTGGGCAGCGAACGACAAACCAGCGCAATCACAATGGCGTTGTCACCGCTCAACAAAATGTCGACCAGCAAGACACCCAGAATGACGTTGAAGGAAATGAGAGAGGGATCAGCGTCCATAGCGCTTAGTCTTGTGTTTCACCCGTGCCTACTTCCGTGCGCCACTGCCGGGGCCGGTTTTCAGGTCACGCAAGAACTCGGTTTCCGGTGCCAGAAAGAGCACGGGCCCGGCCTCGGCCAGGGCCTGGCGGTAGGTTTGCAAGGAGCGGTAAAGGCGGTAGAACTGCGGGTCTTTGCCGAACGCTTCCGCCATGATCTGGTTGGCCTGGGCGTCGCCCTGGCCACGACTGATCTTGGCGGTGCGCTGGGCATCCGCCAGAATCGCCGACTTTTCCTTGTCGGCCTTGGACTGGATCTGCTGCGCCCACTCGGCACCCTGGGCACGCAACTCCTTGGCTTCGCGCTGGCGCTCCGACTTCATACGCTCATAAATTGCCTGGCTGGTTTCCAGCGGCAAATCGGCCTTGCGAAAGCGCACCTCGGAAACCTCGACGCCCAGCGACTTGGCCTTGGCCAGCACTTCGGCCTGAATCCGGGCCACGATGACGGTACGCTGCGGCGACAGCAAGGCCGGCAGATTCACCTGGCCCAGCTCCTTGCGCAGCGACGAACTGACCAGCTGACCAATTTGCGCATTGGCCTGGTCCGGCGTACGCAGCGATTGGTAAAACTGCAACGGGTCCGTGATGCGGTAGCGCGCATAGGTCTGCACCTCAATGCGCTTCTGGTCGCCCAGAATAACCTGCTCCAGCGGCGGCTCCAGCAACAGCTCGCGGCTGTCGTACAGAATTACCGAGTCCACCAGGGGCAGCTTGAAATTCAGGCCGGGGGTGTTGACCATGCCAATCGGCGCACCGAGTCGAATGATCAGCGCCTGTTCGGTTTCCGAAACCACATACGTGGCCACCGAAATCAGCCACAGCAGCGCCAACGCCCCCAAGGTGGCAATCACCGTATTGCGCTTCATCGTGCCGACTCCTTGGCTGCAGGCTTGTCACCCAGATTCATATAGGGCACCACCGAGGCCGCGCCCTTGCCGGTGGTGTCCACGATCACCTTGGTTGCCTTGCGCAACAGTTCGTCAGTGCTGTCCATGTACATGCGCCAGGCCGTCACGTCCTTGGCCTTGGCGTAGCTGCTATAGACCGACAAAAAGCCCTTGGCGTCACCCTCGGCGAGCTTGACCGCCTGCTCCTTGTAGCCCTCGGCTTCCTGCGTAATCTTGGACGCCTCACCCCGCGCGCGTGGCAGGGCATCATTGGCATACGACTCGGCATCGTTGCGTGCCCGCTCCTGGTCGGCACGCGCACGTTGCACGTCATTGAAAGCGTCAATCACCGCTGCCGGCGGGTCCACCCGCTGCAATTGCACTTGCGACACAAAGATGCCGGCATTTTCCTGGTCCAGCAGGCTTTGCATCAGTTCCCGGGTTTCATCCGCGATCTGCTGGCGCTTGTCCGACATCGCCGACTGGATCGGGGTCCGGCCAATCACTTCGCGCAAAGCACTTTCCGCCGTGATGCGAACCGAATTTTCCGGATTTTTGACGCGAAACAGAAACTGCTTGGCGTTCTTGATTTTCCAGAACACCGCACACTCGGCTTCGACAATGTTTTCATCACCCGTCAGCATCTGGCGCTGGTGCGAATCTTCGTTGGACAGCGTGGTCCCGGTGCTGCTACGCGCCACGCCCAGCTGCAGCTGGTTCATCTGTGTCACCTTGGGCAGCAGCACGGTCTCGAACGGCATCGGCCAGTGGTAATGCAGGCCCGGATCGACCGTTTCCTGGTACTTTCCAAAGCGCAACACCACCCCCTGCTCGTCCGGCTGCACCTTGTAAATGCCGGAGTTGACCCACACCACGGCGATGCACGCCGCCACCAGCACGCCACCGCGCCCGCCCAGACCAAACAAGGTCGCGTGGTAGTCAAACCAGGCCTTCAGCTGGCGCAACTTGGATTCGGTGATCGCAGGCACGCCTGGGTCGGATACAGAGGAGGAGTTTTCGTTTTCCATGACTTTTTATGCAATGCGCCGGGTCAGGCCAGCCACCCCAGAGACAGGGCCAGCAACAGGAAAATTCCCAAGCCGGCGCGGTAGGCAACAAACAGCCAGGTCGAGAAGCGTTCCAAAAAGCGCATCAGACCCCAAATGGCGGCAAATGCCGAGACACTGCCAACCAGCAAACCAAAACCCAAATGCTGCCAGGCCTCCAGCGGAATCTGCGCATGGATCAGCACCCAGACCTCTTTCAGGCCGGCCAGCGCAATGGCCGGCAAGCCCAGCAAAAACGAAAACCGCGCGGCATCTTCCCGGCGGAAATTCAGAAACAGCGCGCCGGTCAGGGTTGAACCGGAACGCGACACCCCCGGCACCAGCGCGCCGACCTGTGCCAGTCCAACAATCAGGGCGTCGCGCAGCTTCATGTCCTCCACCCGGCGCACATGGGAGCAGACCAGCTCCGACCAGGCCAGCAAGCCGGCCATCACCAGCGAAGCCACGGCAATCACCTGCAGCCCACGGAACTGCGTGTTGCAAGCGTTCAGATGCCCGGAAATCAGCAGGCCAACCACACCAATCGGTATCGTCGCCAGCACAATGCCGACCGCCAGGCGAAACGTGGGAGAACGGTAATTGCGCTCCTGCACGGCCTGCACGGTACCCTGCAGCAAATCGCGCACGTCCTTGTAAAAGTAGGACAGCACAGCGGCCAAGGCCGCCATTTGCATCACCGCAGAAAAGGCCGAACCCGGGTCGGTCCAGCCCAAAAAGGCCGGGACCACCCGCATATGGGCGGTCGACGAGATCGGCAGCAGTTCGGTGATGCCCTGCACCAGGCCCAACACACCAATTTGCAGATAACTCAGGGAGGCAAATCCAATATCAATGCCATTGCTACAGGCTGCAGACAATTTCAATTCCTTTCAAAGCAAGCGGATGGTAGCGGCAATTTTTTGCCGCACCGTTAAAGCGCACTTAAATGGGCTGGGCCAGCAAATCATGGCCTTGCGCACTGACGATGCGGGCCCGGGTGAATTCACCCACCTTCAGCGTCTTGCTGATTTTTTCCGGCGGCAGCAGCCGGACGATGCCGTCGATTTCCGGCGCGTCGGCATAGCTGCGGCCAACGCCGCCCTTTTTACCCAAGCCGGGCGCCGAATCCACCAGCACCTGCATCACGGCGCCGACCCGGCGCTGCAAGCGCTGTGCCGACACGCGTTCGGCCACTTCCATGAAGCGGATGCGGCGCTCTTCGCGCAACGCTGCCGGCAACATGCCTGGCAAGGCATTGGCGGCCGCACCGTCCACCGGGCTGTAGGCGAAACAACCGGCCCGGTCAATCTCAGCGGCTTCGACAAAATCGAGCAAATGCTGAAACTCTGCTTCGGTTTCCCCCGGGAATCCGGCAATAAAGGTGCTGCGAATTACCAGTTCCGGGCAGGCAGCACGCCACTGTTGAATGCGCTCCAGATTTTTTTCGCCGCTGGCCGGGCGCTTCATGCGCCGCAGCACGTCGGGATGGCTGTGCTGCAGGGGTACGTCCAGGTACGGCAGGATGGCGCCGCTGGCCATCAGCGGCAGGATGTCATCGACACTCGGGTAGGGATACACATAGTGCAAGCGGACCCAGGCACCAAAGGGTTGGGCCAGCTCGCCCAGCGCCTGCACCAGTTCCAGCATGCGCGTCTTGACCGGCTTGCCGTCCCAGAAGCCGGTGCGGTACTTCACATCGACGCCATAGGCCGATGTGTCCTGGCTGATCACCAGCAATTCCTTAACGCCACCTTCCAGCAGCGCACGCGCCTCGCTAAGCACGTCGCCCACCGGGCGCGACACCAGGTCGCCGCGCATCGACGGAATGATGCAGAAGGTGCAACGGTGGTTGCAACCCTCGCTGATCTTCAGGTAGGCGTAGTGCCTGGGCGTGAGCTTGATGCCAGCAATACCAAACGCATTCGGCACCAGGTCAACAAACGGGTCATGCGGCTTGGGCAGGTGGGCATGGACTGCGTCCATCACCTCTTGCGTGGCGTGCGGGCCAGTAACCGCCAGCACCTTGGGATGCATGCTGCGCACCATATTGCTGCCGTCGGCGCCGGTTTTGGCACCCAGGCAACCGGTAACGATGACGCGACCATTTTCGGCCAACGCTTCGCCAATGGTGTCCAGGCTTTCCTTGACGGCATCGTCAATAAAACCGCAGGTGTTGACGATCACCAGATCGGCACCCTGGAAGGTTTTGGAGGTCTGATAGCCCTGCGCGCTGAGTTGCGTGAGGATCAGTTCAGAGTCGGTCAGCGCCTTGGGACAGCCCAGGCTGACGAATCCGACGGTGGGTGGATGGGGGGTGCTGCCAGTAGGCACAGTTGCGTCGCTCATGCCGCAATTGTCCCAGCATTTGGCACACTATCGGCAGGCGGCTAACGTTTTATGCCAAACGTGCCCAGAAACTGCTCGGTTTGCTTTTGCATCTGCTCCTGCATCTGGGTGAACATATTGTTGTTCATGACACCCTTGACCATCGGCACCTGCATATCCATCAGCGCCTGCATATTTTTTTCAAGATAGCCGCCCATGAAGCCCTGCATGGCATGGCCATAGAAGCGAATAATGTGCGACAGCACCGGCGTGGTGAACATCGGCGTGCCGTTGGCTTCCTCTTCCAGAATAATCTGCAACAGAATGCTGCGCGTCAGATCGTCGCCCGTTTTGGCGTCGCGTACCGCGAACGTCTCGTTGTCCATAACCAGCTGTTTGATCTCTGCCAGGGTGATGTAGCTGGAGGTATCGGTGTCGTACAGGCGCCGGTTGGGGTACTTTTTGATTACCCGTTCCTTGGGCTGGGCATCTTGGGCGCTGGGTTTTGACATAACTGATGGATTCCGGATAAAAGAACGCGCAAATAGTTTGCACGTTCGGCGATTTTAGGCGCTGCCCCCGGATCCGACCAGCAGGTATTTCCCGGGGTGTGCTTAAAAAACGATTCACGCCAGCCCAAGGCCGCCGTTCATCACGCTCCCCACGTGTCCTATTCCGATAGGGACTCTTGTGCGGCTACTGGGGCCGTCACCGGCAGTGCCGCCCTGACCGAGTTGAAATACCGCCACGGTTTGCACCAACTCGCTGGCTTGCGCCTTGAGACTTCCGGCAGCGGCGGCCATTTGCTCGACCAGCGCGGCATTCTGCTGGGTCGCGCGGTCCATCAGATGCACCGCCTCGCCAACCTGCACCACGCCCAAGGACTGCTCGTCACTGGCGGTACTGATCTCACCCACCAGATCAGTGACGCGGCGAATCGAATTCACCACCTCGGTCATGGTCGTGCCAGCCTGATCGACCAGTGCGGTGCCCTGCTCCACCCGCTCCACGCTGGCGTGGATCAGGCTCTTGATTTCCTTGGCAGCGTCGGCCGAGCGCCCGGCCAGTGAGCGTACCTCACTGGCGACCACGGCAAAACCGCGCCCCTGCTCGCCGGCACGCGCCGCTTCGACGGCAGCGTTCAGCGCCAGGATGTTGGTCTGAAAAGCAATCCCGTCAATCACGCCGATGATGTCGGCAATGCGGCGCGAAGACGCGTTGATGTCCTTCATGGTGTGCACCACCTGACCGACCACTGCGCCGCCCTGCACGGCCACCGCCGAGGCACTGGCAGCCAATTGATTGGCCTGGCGCGCGTTTTCTGCGTTGTGTCGGACCTGTGCGCTGAGCTGCTCCATGGAAGCCGCCGTCTGCTCCAGTGAACTGGCTTGCTGCTCAGTACGCGCCGAAAGATCGTTATTGCCGTGGGCGATTTCGGCACTGGCAGTGGCGACACGCTCCGAGCCTTGGCGCACCGCCGTAACGGTTCGGGCCAAATTGCTTTGCATTAATTGCAAGGCATTGAGCATGTCGCCAATTTCGTCGCGCGCCCCCATGTCGATGGGGTTGTCCAGTTTGCCTTGCGCCACGTTGCTGGCGATTTCGCAGGCCCGCGCTATGCGGCGCGCAATGGCACGGCTGAGAAAGACACCGATCAGAACCCCCGCCAACACCATCAACAGCACCCCGGCATAGCTGATCACACTGAACCGCGCCATCGCCGATTGGATGCCAGCAACGGCGCCGGTCGCACCCGCCTGGTTGACTTCAACCAATTTGCGCAACGCGCCATTGACGTTTTGAAACGCCTGCTCACCGTGGTCGAGTTCGTCCTTGGTTTCGCTGGTCATATAGGCCCGCGAATTGGTCAGCACGCGCTCGCGGGCCGCGATATAACTTTTCCAGGCACTGGAGAACGCCGCGTACAGATCCGACTCCTCCTGCGTCGATAGCAGCTTTTCGTATTCGGACCGGGTTTGGGCAATTTCCTGGTCCAGACTCTGAATTGCCTTGTCGAGCTCGGTCTTGCGGGCTTCGTCCATCGCCATTGCATGCCTGAATACATCGACCCGCATGGCGCTGGTCAGGTTGTTGATCTTGTTCACTTGCACCACACTGGGAAGCCAGCTGGCATCAATGCGCTGCGCTTGGTCTTCTATGGCAGACATCTGTATTCGTCCGAATAGCCCCTGCATCGCGCCCAATGCGATGACCAGTAAAAAGCCGCCCAGCAATTTCTGGCCGATTTTGAAATCCGCATATGTCATTTGCCGTCTCCTGTTGTTTTATAGCGGCCGCACCACCCCGCAGCCAGCGCAACCTCGTTGCGGCGATTTATATCCAATAGACAAAACCGCCGACGGGTCAAAATCATTCTACGGCGCAGCCTGCCAGTACTGTTGCCTATTTCCATACCCAGGAGCCTGGGCCGTCGCCAATGACCAGGCATGCAGTACTGCGTCTAGAAGTGATGAAGCTATAAAGCCATTGCAACGATACGTGTTCAGCCTATTCGCGGACGCGGATATTCCGGGTCGATCCAGGCGGCCCGGTACGCTGCGTTGTACCCGACAGTGTCAGTTGTGGGTAGCCCGTACCCGCACCTGACACCTGTCGTGCACCGCTTACTTTTTGCGATTGGCCGCGTTGCTGACCGAAATCACCAGCAAGGACTTCTTCAAATCCATGTTGACAATGATCTGGAACGGGAATCCGCCCGAATAAGTGGCGGCCACATCCACCGACTCATTCGCCGCGTTGTATTGCACGCCAGCCGGCAGGCTTTGGCCATTGCCCAGTGTCACCACCAGGGCACTGCCTGCCGCCGCCTGGGTAATGGAATCCGGCAAGGCAAACGAGAAGCCCGTGCCTTTCTCCACGATTTCCGTAGGAACGTGCACGGCAACCAAGCCTGGAGCCGTAGTCACTGGTGGGCGCAAGGTGTCCACCGTCACCATGGCGGCGTGGTCTCCTGTAATGCTGGCGTCGCCGGCCTGCGCGGTCACCTTCGCCGTGCCGCCCGAACTGCCCGAAGAGGATGTGCCACCCACTGCATTGCCGCCATTGCTGCCCGCACCGGCACCGGCCGCGTCTGTTGCAGGCGCGCCGCCTGAACCCGCACTGCCCGAACCCGCACTGCCCGAACCTGCACTGCCTGAACCTGCACTGCCCGAACCTGCGCCGCCTGAACCTGCACTGCCTGAACCTGCGCTGCCTGAACCTGCACTGCCTGAACCAGCACTGCCTGAACCAGCACTGCCTGAACCAGCACTGCCTGAACCAGCACTGCCTGAACCTGCGCTGCCTGAACCTGCGGCGCCTGAACCTGCGCCGCCTGAACCTGCGCTGCCTGAACCTGCGCCGCCCGAACCTGCGCTGCCTGAACCTGCGCCGCCTGAACCTTCGCTGCCTGAACCTGCGCTGCCTGAACCTGCACCTGCGCCTGCGCCTGCACCAGCACCTGCACCTGCACCTGCACCTGCACCTGCACCTGCACTGCCCGTACCACCAGTTGTCGCTGGCTCAGTTACGAGCGCCGGCAATGGGTTTGTTGGCGCCAGCTTCGGCGGCAATGCCAGCATCAAGGGCGGAGGATTCACCACCAAACTTCCGTTACTGGCGTAGGTAATGCTGTAGTTGGCCGGGTTGAAGGTACCGCCACTGGCGCCGCTCGGCGTGATCGGATAGGAACCCGCGTTGGCCGAACTGCTCAGACCGGCACTGGTCTCGCTGACGCTACCAATGGTCTCGCCATTTTGCAGACCGCTCACAGTAAAGGCTGCCAAAGCCGGCGCCTGTCCATAACTCTTGGTCGCATCGCTGGCTGTCACCGTCAGCACCGCCGGGACCACTGTCAGGCTGCTATTACTAGCGTAGCTAACGCTGTAGTTAGCAGGATTGAACGTTCCTCCGGTAGCCCCACTCGCCGTGATTGGATAGGTACCCACGCCAGCGGTGCCAGCCGTACCGGCACTGGTCTCGGTCACACTGCCGATGGTTTCACCGTTCTGCAGACCGTTGACAATAAACGCCGTCAATGCCGGGGTTTGACCATAACTCTTGCTTGCAGGACTGGCAGTTACCGTCAACACTGCCGGACTTACTGTCAGGTTGCCATTGCTGGCGTAGCTGATACTGTAGTTGGCTGGGTTGAAGGTACCGCCGCTGGCGCCGCTCGGCGTAATCGGATAAGTACCCACGCCAGCGGTGCCGGAAGTACCAGCGCTGGTCTCTGTCACATTGCCGATGGTTTCACCATTCTGCAAGCCGTTGACCGTGAAGGCCGTCAACGAAGGCGTCTGGCCGTAACTCTTGTTCGCGTCGCCGGCGGTCACCGTCAACACGGCCGGGACCACCGTCAGGTTGCCATTGCTGGCGTAGCTGATGCTGTAGTTGGCCGGGTTGAAGGTACCGCCGCTGGCGCCGCTCGGCGTAATCGGATAAGTACCCACGCCAGCGGTGCCGGAAGTACCAGCACTGGTCTCTGTCACATTGCCGATGGTTTCACCATTCTGCAAGCCGTTGACCGTGAAGGCCGTCA
>CAIUDG010000125.1 GCA_903897925.1 uncultured beta proteobacterium
GCCAAGGTGTTTGTGAAGTGCGGCGGGTTTCCCAGAAGCGCTGGTCAGCGAGCGTGGACCGTAGAACGGGTGCCCGCTTCGTCAGTCCTCGCCCACCCGCGGACGCGCAATGCAGCGAGCGCCAACAAAGCAAGAGGAAAACACCACAAGCAGGCGCGCAACGCAACGAACGCCAACAGAGCAGGAGGAAGAGAAGAAAACCCACCCGCGGACGCGCAACGCAACGAGCGCCAACACGCAGGAGGAGGAGAAGAAAACCCACCCGCGGACGCGCAACGCAACGAGCGCCAACACAGCAGGAGGAGGAGGAGAAAAGCGGACGCGCAACGCAGTGCGCAAAAAAAAAGCCTGCCCAATTCCCCTTACGAGGAATCGGAACAGACCTTCTTAGCAGCGCGGAGGATTAAGCCGCCGCCTTCAACAAATTGTTGAAAGTAGCGCTCGGACGCATAACCGCCTCGCACTTGGCCTCGTCTGCCAAATAATAACCACCGATATCTGCCGGCTTACCTTGCACCGCCTTGAACTCGGCAATGATCGTCGCCTCGTTCTCCGCCAGCGCCTTTGCCAAAGGTGCAAACCGGGCTTGCAGCTCCTTGTCCTCGGTCTGTGCTGCCAGCGCCTGGGCCCAATACATGGACAGGTAAAACTGGCTGCCACGGTTGTCAAGTTCACCGGTACGCGAAGAGGGCGACTTGTTGTTCTCCAACAGAGTGCCAGTGGCTTCGTCCAGCGTTTTTGCCAGGATCGTGGCCTTGGAATTGTTGTTCTTCAAACCCATGTCTTCCAGCGACACCGCCAGCGCCATGAACTCACCCAGCGAATCCCAGCGCAGGTGGTTCTCTTCCACCAACTGCTTCACGTGCTTGGGGGCCGAGCCGCCAGCACCGGTTTCGTACATGCCGCCACCGGCCATCAAAGGCACGATCGACAGCATCTTGGCGCTGGTGCCGAGTTCCATGATGGGGAACAGGTCGGTCAGGTAGTCACGCAGAATGTTGCCAGTGACCGAGATGGTGTCCAGGCCGCGAATCACGCGTTCCAGGGTGTAACGCATGGCGCGCACTTGCGACATGATCTGGATGTCCAGGCCGCTGGTGTCGTAGTCTTTCAGGTAGGTTTCCACCTTCTTGATCAGCTCGGCTTCGTGTGGGCGGTACGGATCAAGCCAGAAAATCGCTGGCATGCCGGAATTGCGGGCGCGTGTGACGGCCAGTTTGACCCAGTCGCGGATCGGTGCGTCCTTGCACTGGCACATGCGCCAGATGTCGCCTTCTTCCACGTGTTGGACCAGCAGCACATCGCCGGTGGCGATGTCCACAATGCGCGCTTCGCCCGCCGCAGGCACTTCAAAGGTCTTGTCGTGCGAACCGTATTCTTCTGCCTGTTGCGCCATCAGACCGACGTTGGGCACGGTGCCCATGGTGACCGGATCAAAATTGCCGTTGGTCTTGCAGAAGTTGATCATTTCCTGGTAGATGCGCGCAAAGGTGCTCTCAGGAATTACTGCCTTGGTGTCCTTCGGACGGCCGTCGGCACCCCACATCTTGCCGCCGATGCGGATCATGGCGGGCATGGAAGCGTCAACGATCACGTCGTTCGGCGCGTGCAGGTTGGAGATGCCTTTGGCGGAATCGACCATCGCCAGTTCCGGGCGGTGCTCGTGGCAGGCGTGCATGTCGCGCAGGATTTCTTCGCGCTTGGATTCGGGCAGGGTGGCAATCTTGTCGTACAGATTGACCAGGCCGTTGTTGACATTGACGCCCAGGTCATGGAATAGCTTGGCGTGCTTTTCGAACGCGTCTTTGTAGAACACGCGCACGGCGTGACCGAACACGATCGGGTGCGACACCTTCATCATGGTGGCCTTGACGTGCAGCGAGAACATGACGCCGGTGACGCGTGCGTCTTCCATTTCCTTTTCGTAGAAATCGCACAGCGCCTTCTTGCTCATGAACATGCTGTCGATGATTTCACCGTCCAGCAGCACCGTCTTGGGCTTGAGCACAATGGTTTCGCCGGTCTTGGTGAGCAGTTCCATACGCACGTCGCGGGCGCGGTCCAGCGTCATCGATTTTTCGCCGTGGTAGAAGTCGCCATGGTGCATGTGCGACACGTGGGTGCGCGAGGCCTGGCTCCAGACGCCCATGGAGTGGGGGTTCTTGCGCGCGTAACGCTTCACCGCCAAAGGTGCGCGGCGGTCCGAATTGCCTTCGCGCAGCACCGGGTTGACGGCGCTGCCCAGGCAGGTGGAATAGCGGGTGCGAATGGCTTTTTCGGCTTCGGTCTTGGGATCTTCCGGAAAATCGGGGATCTTGAAGCCGCGGCTTTGCAATTCTTTGATGGCGGCGACCAGCTGGTGCACCGAGGCGCTGATGTTGGGCAGCTTGATGATGTTGGTGTCAGGCAGCTTGGTCATGGCACCGAGTTCGGCCAGGGCGTTGGGCACGCGCTGGGCTTCGGTGAGGTATTCCGGGAATTCGGCCAGAACCCGGGCCGCTACCGAGATGTCGCTTTTGACGACGTCAATGCCGGCGGGGCTGGTGAAGGTGCGGATGATGGGCAGAAATGCGCAGGTCGCCAGCGCTGGCGCCTCATCCGTGATCGTGTAAATGATTTTTGACTTCGAAGCATCCATACTCATGTCCCTTCAGTGGTGCGGTTTGGGCGAGCCGACGCAGCTCGACCGACCCCGCAATGGTAACAATGACGGCGTGCCATTTTCCTTACGGCGGGGCACAAAGGATGCAGTGTGGACGGTTTTTTGGGTTGAATTGACCCAGGTCGTAGAAAAAAGTCCTGGCCTAAAGCAAAAGCGCCCCACGCGGGGGCGCCTTAGCGTTGGGGCGAACCGGCTTAGCGGCGGTCTTCTTCTTCGCGGCGGTCGTCGCGGCCACGGTGCTCGCCATTGTCATGGCGCATTTCTTCGTGGCGCATCTCTTCGTGCCGCACTTCGGGGGCGCGGCGGGCTTCCCACCAGCGGTTATTCTGGTCTACCTGAACAAAGTGGACCGGGTGGCCGCAGGCGTTGTAGCGACCGCAGAATTGTTCCCAATGGCGTTGTTCATGTTCCGGAACATGCATATACATAATGGGTGCGCCTTGCACCACTGTGCCGACAATGATCGGTTGTGCGTTGATGACGGGGGGCGGGGCGGCGTTGCCGACCGATATCTGGCCGAACACGCCCGGCGCGAACTGGCCGCCGACCGTCAGGTTCATATAGGTCTGTGCCTGCGCGGCGCCGGCGAATAGGAAAGACGCAGCGAGCAGGGCGCTGGCCAGCGTCATGCGGCCAGCGAAGCGGCCGCGGGTGGTGGTGGTGGAAGTCTTCATACAGTGTGTGCCCTAAAAGTGGATCTGTTCGCTTATAACGCGGACCAGTGCGCCTTGGTTGGCATGGTCCGTGTAAACAATTGTCACTGAAAGTATCGCTAATCGTTGTTTCCGTCGGTGTTGCGCCCCTGGAGGTCTCTTTTGGCGCTGGAACTGGCGGGTATATCTACCCCAATTGGGCGCTTTGCGGTGCCTCAATAGCCGCAAAATCCGCCCTCATGGAATCTACTATTCGGTATATCCCGGGGCGGTCGGGGCGGCACAGTGTGGCGTCGCGGCTGTTTTGCGCCGCGCTGTTTGCACTGGCCTGTGCAAATAGCTATGCGGTGTGCGCTAACGGCAGCAAGACGCTGTTCAGTTGTAGCACCGCCCGGGACAAGCGCATTGAAGTGTGCGAAAGCCGCAGCATGGTCGAGTATTCCTTTGGCAATCCGCAGGGGCGGGCCGAAATGGTGCTAAGGGTGCCGCGCACCCTGGCCAGCAGCAGCCAGTGGAACGTTGCAGCACGCTGGAATTTCCATGCGCTGGATGTGCCGAACGGCGACACCACCTACCATGTCTTCTGGGCCGGGGACCTGCAGGCAGGCACTGCGGCACAGGAAGGCGGTGTCAACGTGGTGACGGGTGACAGCGTGACCGCCACCGTGCTGTGTGTGCCGCAAAGCATCGTGCAGGCGCTGGACAGCCAGTCTCTGGCAGGCAACTAACGCTGTTGTCAGGCCGCCTGGCCACCGGGTCCAGGCCTGGCTATCCACGGAATAGGCCTCCGAACAGCGTCCATATCTCCGGTTTGAACCTGCTGACCCCGTGTTGAAATTCCGACTACGAGAAGATTCTGCATGTCTGCCCCACTATTTCATCTGCTATTGCCCGAACTTTCTGCCCGCCGCAGGCGTGCCGCTGCGCGTGCACCTGCGCGCCGGGCATTGCCGCTGTTTACATGGCTGTGTCTGTTGCTGTTGCCGCTGTGGCTGGCCGGCTGTGCTTCCGAGATGGTGCGCGGCGCGGTAGAGAACAAACCGATGGTCGACAAGCTGGCGGATATGCGCCGTCCGACCACCGCGATTGGCATGGGCGATGAGGTCGATGACGCCGATGCTCTGGCGTCCCAGACCAGCAGCGATTTGATTCCCAGCGCCCTGGAGCAGTCCGACCCGCTGCCCAAAATCAGTGTAGCGCCGCTGTCCTTTGCCAATACGCCTTTGCAGGATGTGCTGCAGGCGGTGCTTGGGGACAGCCATATGTCGCTGGCGGTGGTGTGGGACAACCCGGACAGCAAAGTCAGCCGCAGCAGCGTATCCATGTCGCAGCTCAGCGGAGACCTGACCACGGTGCTGAACAAGCTGGCCGAGAGCTACGGTTTCTACTGGCAGTACAAGGATGGCATGCTGCACATCGCCGCCGACCGGCAGTATGTGGCGCCGGTGCCGCCGATTGCCGATCTGTTTGAATCGCTGCCGATCATGGTGAAAACACTGGGCGGCACGGACGTATTTCTGGACCGCAGTGCGCGCATGATTACCTTCCGCGCCGGTTCGCAATCTTTCTCCAAGATCAAGGGCTATCTGGAGATGACACGCAAGAACCGTTCGTTGATTGTGTATGACACCTATTTGTGGGAAGTGATTTTGAATGACGCTTCACACATGGGAATTGACTGGGGTGCCATGCCGGGGTCGGCGCCGACCACTGCCGTAAGCCTGGCTCCGGGAGGACCGGCCAGCAGCGCCCAGCAGCTGTTCACGGCAGGCCTGGTGAATGCCGCGTCTGGTGGCACCGGACTGGCGCTGAATTTGAGCAGTTCCAACTTTTCCATGAATGTGCTGATCGATTTTCTGCGTTCGCAGGGCACCATCAATTCGCTGTCGCAGCCAAAGATCCAGTTGCTATCTGGCGGCAAGGCAACGCTGAAGGACGAAATCGCCACCACCTATGTGTCGCGCGTGGGCAGTTCGAGCATTTCCGCCGGCACCGTGATTCCGGGCTCGGTGGAGACCAGCGAAGTGAAAACCGGTGTGACGCTGGAAGTCAGTGGTGACGTGTCCGATGGCACGATTTACTCCGACATCGCGCTGCGCGTTTCGGATTTGGTGGCGATGGACTCCGCGACTGTCAGCGGCACCACCATCACCCTGCCCAAGACCTCGAGCCGTGAAGTGCATACCCATGTACGCGCCAAGCAGGGCGATACGATTTTGCTGGCGGGTATCCAGTACGACAAAATTTCCAATGTTTCCAATACCGGTATGGGCATTGAGCGCTCGCACGCGGTAGACGCCTTGCGCTCGGAGTTGATCATTATTTTGAAGCCGCGCATCAAGAGTTTTGTGAAGAAAGTCGTAGAAGACAAACCCGCGGTGGTTTCCTCGGCTGCACCGGTCGCAGGCCCTGCAGTTGCACCCGTAGCTGCACCGGCACCGGCATTAGTTGCCGCGCCGGCAGTTGCTCCTGCAACGGTGGTGCCGGTCGCTGTGCCACGGGCTTCGACGGCGGCACTGATGCGCGGTAGCCTTGCCGCGCCAGCACCCGAAGTCTCTGCCCGTGCGGTGGTGACCGTTGCGGCCCAGGTGGCAGCAGCCACGCCGCAGCTGGCGCCAGCACTGCCGCTGCCATCGCTTCAGCCCGCGCCGCTGCCTGAAAAAGCCGTGCCGGCATTTGACCGGACAGCCGCCAGCAGCAAAGCGGAATTCGCTCCCGGCGTCTATCTGCAATTGGCAGCGTTTTCCAGTTTGAGCCATGCCCGGGGCTTGCGCCAGGACATGGAGCGCGCGCTCGACGCCTTGCAGGAAAACACCGGCAACCTGCAAATTCTCTCGGCCGCCACGCCGCGGGACGGCGCCAGCCATCAGTTGCTCGCCGGTCCGTTTGCCAGCCGCCAGTCGGCAACGCAGTGGGCTGAGCGCACGCGCTCGGTCATTGGTGACCATACCTTGTTCGTCTTGCGGTAGTTGATGCCTATTCGATACAACGAAACTGCATGAAACACCTCGCCAGTCTCTTGCTCTTGTCGCTGCTGCTGCCGTCCGCCCATGGCCAGGCAGCAGGCGGCGGTGCGGGCGCACGCAATCCGATGGCAGACCCGTTTGCAGCGAACAGTCCCAAGGTGGAGCTTGCGCCGCGTGTGGTGCCCAGGCCGGCGAGCCCGCCACTGGCGCCGGTAACGGCAGTGCGGATCAATTTGCCGCCGGGTTTGCGCGCCATCCTGATCCGGGAAAATGGCATGGGTTTGCTGGCGACCGGTGAAGCCGGTGCCTTGTCGATTCCGGTGAGCAACGGCAAAGAAGTGCGCATTCTGGACCAGGAGTTCCGCGCCGAGATTAGCCCGGGCAGTATTCGCCTGTTGTCCCCCGGCACCGGCAGAGTGGTGTGGGAGGGTACGCTGGCCGGCAATGCGGCAACGGTGCTGCCGGCCGATATTACGCAATTCAAATATATTCCGCCGCTGTCGGCGGGTGTGAATCCGGGCCTGGGTGCGAGCGCCAGCAACCAGGGGTCTGAGCCGCTGGTCAATAAGACCTCCGAGGTGCATTGACATGGGCATTCCACTCGAACTGCAGCGCACCCTGCAAATCAAACCGATGGGCCTGCGCGATGGCGTGATGCGGGTGGCACCGCTGTATCCGCTGACGGCGCAGGAACTGCTGAGCTTGTCGCAGGCCGAGGCCGGCACGCCAATCGAGCAGGAGCCGCTGGACCGGCAGGAAATTCTGCAGTATTTGCGCTCAATATCCGGTGGCTATGTCGCATTCGACGCCCGGCGCGATTACTCCGCCGATTTTTCCACCTATTTGCTGGAGGCTGTGGAAGCCAATGCCTCAGATTTGCACATACGCTTGATGCGCAATGGCGAGGCCAGCTATTTGCGGCGCCGGGTGCACGGCTATTTGCAGCCCGCAATGGAAATGGACGGCGCATTGGTCAAGCGCTTTATGACCTGGATCAAGCAAAAAGCGGAGCTTGACTCGTCGGAGCATGTGCATCCCCAGGAAGGCCGTTTTTCCCTGTTTGCCAACGGCGTGACACTGGAATTCCGGGTCAGTTGCTCGGGCCAGTCGGGTGGCGAAACCATGGTGCTGCGTTTGCTCGATCCGCGGCGCAAGCTGTCGTATCGGGCTTTGAGCAGCAATGCCGAATTGCAGGACTGTCTGGACCGGTTGGTCCGCATCGGCGCCAAGCAGGGCGGCCTGGTGCTGGTCTCCGGGCCGACCGGGGCCGGCAAAACCACCACGCTGGCAGCGCTCACCGGTGCCTTGCCGCTGGACCGTCTGAAAGTGGTGTCGATTGAAGATCCGGTGGAAATTCGCACCGCCGGGGTCGACCATCTGGAAGTAGATGCGGCGCACGGGCTGGGCTTTGCGGCGCTGTTGCGCGCGGTATTGCGGCAGGATCCGGATGTGATCGTGATCGGCGAAATCCGCGATGCCGAGACCGCCGAAATTGCTTTGCGGGCGGTGGAAACCGGGCACTGGGTGATGGCTTCGGTGCACGCCGGCTCGGTGCTGGAAACGGTATTCCGGCTCACCAGCCTGCTGCCCGTGCACTACCAGGAGCTCGGACGCATGACAATCCAGAACCGCCTGCATGCGGTGATCAACCAGCAGCTGCTGCCCAACGAGCAGGGGCGTGAGTTGGTGCTGGAGGCCTTGTTTGTACAGTCGCAAGCCCAGCCGCTGCCCTGGTATACAGCGCAGGCGAACCCGGCCGCGTTTGCCGGTTGCGCCTATTTCGCACGTCCGCGGGGTGGCCCATGACTCTGCAATTTATTCCTGCGGCCTGGCAGCGCGAATATTTTTCGCCAGGCTACAAGATTGCATTTTTGAATGCGGTGGACCTGCGCCTGAGCGCCGGAGAAAGTCCGGGACGCGCCTTGCGTGCAGTGATTCAGGCCGAAGCCAACCCGGCCAAGCGCCGCGATATGGCGCCGGCGCTGGAAGCGCTGGAGCAGGGCGAGTCGGTGGCGCAAGCGCTGGCACAGCTGAAATTTTTTGACAGCACCGTGATGGCTATTTTAGGGGCCGGGGAGCGCTCCGGCATGTCTGATGCGGTGCATGCCGCGACCCTGCACCTGGGCGTCAAGCAAGCTTGGTTGCGCCAGCACGCACTGGTGATTTTCTTGCTCGCCAACGAATTGCTGTCGGCCCTGATGGCGCCAGTGGTCCTGTACCACGAAATCTTGCCGTGGATGCGCAAAAACATCAGCGAACCAGTGGCCGCGCAGGCTTTGCTGGCCTACCACCGCGACATGGCGATTGCCGAACATCTGACCTTGTCGTTGCTATTGCTGAATGGACTGCTGCTGGTGCTGGGCATCGTCAATATCTACCGTATCAGCCGCTTCAAGGCGGCGCCCGGGGTGTTGCTGTTTTTCTCGGACAGCGCGATGGCAGTCGGCTTCAAGCTGGCGGCGGCGATGCTGCGCGCCGGCGTCACCATTGAAGCCGTGGCGAAAGACCTGGCGACGCAGGCGCCCGGCTGGGCGCGGCGCTATTGGTCCAGCGTGTACGGACAGCTGGCGCTGGCGCTGGAGCCGGCGCAGGCGCTGATTCAACTCGGTGTGTACCAGGACGAGCGTTCCTTGCTGGCCAGCCACGCCAATGCCCGGCAACTGGCCGAGACCTATAGCGTGCTGGCCACGGGGCGCGATTACCGTGCCAAGCGCGCGCGCGATTTGCTGGTGCTGGGTGCCACAGTGTTTACATTGGTGTATATCTTCATGACCCTGGCGGTTGCGGGCTGGATCTATATGACCTATGACGCAACCATCGGTGCAGGGCTGGACGCTCTGCAAGCCGGATTCTGACGGCCACCGTTATGGAACTATTCACCCCCCGCAGCCTGATCGCCGGTCGCCTGACCGGTGGCCAGGGCCGTGCCGTACCGAGTGCCATGCAGGCCGCAGCGGCGGTTCTGGGGACGGCGCAGGTGGCGTTGCTGTGTGCGACGGACAAGGACCAGGTCTGGTACCTGGCGGCACCGGCCAGCGAATTCGCCAGCCATTTGCAGTCGGCCTGTGTGCTGGCGGCCGCATTGCCGCAAAACGCCGAACACAAGGGTGATGGCGCCTATGTTGCGGATATGGAAGGCGGCCTGCAAGCGGTGGTGTTGAAGCTGGGAGACAAGTTTCAGAGTTATGTCGGTACGCCGGCCCTGGTGCAGCGATTTGCCGCCATGGAAGGCGCGACCGCCATCCATGTCTGCAACGGCGCGGGCCTGCCCTGGACTTTCCCGGCGCAACCCCGCAGCGATTGGTCCGGGCGGCTTGTGCTGGGCGTGACGTTGAGCGGATTGCTGGTGGCGCTGCTGGCGGCGGCGCTCTGGCTCTGGGCGGCGGCGCAGGTGACGGCGTTCCAGCAGGAATCCGAGGACCTGCAGCTGGTACAGCAGGCGGCCATGAAAAACGCGCTGCAGTCCCTGACCCCCGCGGTTTATCCGCCAGCCATCAGCAATTTGCAGCGCGCGGTGGAGCAGTGTGCGCAAGAGGGCAGCACGCTGGTGCAGTTTGAGCACAAAGAGGGCCATTCGATCTGGCAGCTGCTGCTCAACAACCAGCTGGTCCGCAGGAGTGGCCCATGAAATATCTGTTGGCGCTGGTGGTCTGGGTGCTTGCCATTGTGTGCGTGCTTGGCGCTTCGCAGGAATGGAGTCGTTCTGCGCAACTGGCGCAGCGCGCCAGTGTCAACGCCACGCTGGCGCGACCCAGCGTCAAAGAAAACCCGCTCACAGCGGCGGATTACCAGGCGATTCAGGCGAAGATACCGGTGTTCGGTTCCGTGCAGCTGCAGGCGTCGGCGCAGGGCCTGACAGTGCTCGCCACCGATTTGTCGGACTATGCCGCCTGGCGCCTGGCACTGGACCAGGTGCTGCTGGAGAGTCCCGGGGTACGCTGGAGCGTGGATTACCTGTGCTCTGGCAAATGTTCGGAAGAGCTGGCCCACAAGGCCGTCTTGTCCGGGCTGCGGCGGGCCATTGCGATGTGACCTTAAGTTCACAGAAGAATTGCCGAAAACCACAGTGATAGTGCGATTTTGTAACTGATTAACAAAGAAGGAAATTGTATGAAACCGAATATGCCTAGAAGGGCCACGCAACGAGGCTTTTCGCTGCTTACCGGATTTATTCTGGCCATCATCATGTTTGGCACACTGGCCTTCTTTCTGGCTGGTCAGGGTATCAATGCCGGCTTTGGCGCAACCTACTCGAATACTTCGAAAGTGTCCGGAATGCTGGTGTCGGCGGGTTACGTGAACACCGGTTTTGATGCCGTGACACTGAGCGGTCAGACCGCCGCCCAGGTGACCTTTGATTCGGCCGCTAACACCGGTATCTTCAACCCGACCTCCGGCGGTGCCGCGGCGCAGGTGCTCGATCCGACCTTGTTCACCGATGTCTCGACGCAGGCTACCGCCCTGGCGCCAGCAACCGGTACCCATGGCTACTGGATTTACCGCAAGAACGACATCAAGTTGAATCAGGTCGGCACCGCTGCGCTCAGCGAATACACCATGTTGGCCTCCGGTTTGAAAGTTGGCGTTTGCCAGCAGATCAATGCAACACTGCTGGGTTATGCGCTGAATGCTGCAGTTCCTTCCCTGGGTGTGCTGGAGTCGGCTGTGGTGTCGCCACCGATTGCCGGTATCAACAACAATACCTCGCCGACCCTGGGTCTTGATTTGCAGACTTCGGGCGCCGGTCTGGTGGGACGCATGAACGCCTGTTACGGTACTACCGACGCGACCCCAGTCTACGTTTATATCCATACCCTGCTGGCACAGTAAGCCCAGCGCGCTGGATTAACAGGGCAGTTGCAGTTCCTGCCCTGGATGTTTTCAAGACTATGCGCCAGTCCGGCTTTTCCGTCCTCACCGTGATACTCCTGACGGTGGTGGTGGCAGCCGGACTGGTCTATTTGTTGATCGGTGTTGGGCCCAATGTGGCGGGCATGATGTCCAGCCAGAAAACCACGCAGTTGGTGGCCCAGGCCCAGTTCATCGTGCACCGCATTGCCAAGTGCGCCACCGACTATCCGAACGGAAACAACGGTCAGGCAACGCACAGCGCCTATCCGCTGGACGGCAATCCGGGCGCCATTTCAGCCAGCCTGCTGGTCTGCCCGGGCAATGCACAAAATCTCTGGAGCGGTGTTGACGGGGTCTACTTTCCGGTGCCGATCAGTGACTTTGCCGGCTGGACCTATACCAATAGCAGCCCGGTGACCATTTCCATCACCTCGAACCAGCCCGCTGCCTATGCCGGGGCGCTTGCCGACGCCGTGACACGTCTGGGGCCGGTGGCCAGCAGCACCGACAGCACCCTGACGGTGAAGGTGATCGAATGAACCGGGCACGCCAAAGTGGCAGTGTGCTGACGCTGGTGCTGCTGGGTCTGGCGGCGGTTGCGGTTCTGGCCACCATCGCCTATGGCAGCTATTACCAGATTGCCCGTGGCACCCAAGACACCGCCAACCGCGCGCGCGCCTCCGCCTTGCTGACCCAGGCCGCTTATACCTTGTCCACGGAAAGCTCGGATACCGATGGCGACGGCATCGCCGAGCCGCCTGCAGGAACTGTTCCGCTGGACGACGGCTGGCAGATTCCGGCGACTTCCGGTGCCCCCAAAATCGACCCCTGGGGCACGCCGTTCAAGTACTGTCCCTGGGACAACGGCAGTGTCAATGCCAGTGCGGGGCGACTCACCGGGGTCAATCCGGCCTTGCAATCGACGATCCAGTTTGCCTTGGTCAGTGCCGGCCCGGACAAGGTATTCAATACCAGTTGCCAGCAGGCGCTTACCGGTGCCCTGGGCGACGATGGTGTGCGCACGGTATCGGTGGCACAAATGAACCAGGGCGTTGGCGGCACCTACTTTTATGGTGACCCGGTGGCCACGCTGGCGGCATTGCCGAGTTCGGGGGCGCCGACCGGCATGCTGCGCATTACGCTGGATACCCAGGTGCCCTATTTGTGGACGGGTACCGCCTGGCTGCCTTTGACCGCTGGTGCCTGGCTGGTGGTGGTGGCGGGCGACCCGTGTACCAGCTTCCTTCCCGGTACACTGGCCCGCGATGCGTTCGACCACTTGCTGATTTGCCCGGGCACGGGTGGGAAAAACTGGAAGTCTGCGCTGTAGACCCAGCAGGGTGTCGAAGCGTCGGTGGCAGGCAGCAGCCTGGCAAAGGCTAAAGCGGTAGATAATTCTGTTTTTAGCAAATATATGAGCGCGTTACCGAAAATATTACAACGCGCAGCAGCATGGATGGGCGGGCTGGCCTTGCTGCTAGCTGCCAGCGCTTGCTGCGCTGCTGGTCCGGATACTTTGCCGTCCACAGTGGAACTGACGGTGGGCATTGTGCCGCAGCAGTCTGCCACCGAGTTGGCCCGCGCCTGGATTCCCCTATTGCAGGAAACAGCGCTGCGCAGCGGGGTGCGCTTGTCATTTCGAACCGCCACCGATATTCCCACTTTTGAAGACCGGCTCGGGCGCGGCGACTACGACATTGCCTATATGAATCCGTTCCACTACACGGTGTTCAGCCGGGTGCCGGGCTACCAGGCGTTTGCCAAGGAAAGTGGACGCCGCCTGGTCGGCATTATTGTGGTGGCGAAAAACTCGCCGCTGACAGATATTCGCCAACTTGCCGGCAGCGTGGTTGCCTTTCCGGCACCGGCGGCTTTTGCCGCCAGTATTCTGCCGCGCGCCGAGTTTTCACGCCGCGCTATTGCTATTGAGCCGCAATATGTCAGTTCACACGACTCGGTATACCGGGGCGTGGCGCAAGGCCTGTTTGCCGCGGGCGGCGGCGTCCTGCGCACTTTCGAGGCGGTGGACCCGGAGGTATCCTCGCGCCTGCGTGTGTTGGCCAGCACGCCAAGTTATGTGCCGCATGCGTTTGCCGCCCATCCGCGCGTGCCCACTGCGATTCTGGAGCGGGTATTCGCGGCCCTCGCTTCACTCAGCAAGGACGAAGCCGGGCGCAAGGTTTTGGCGCCGCTGAGCTTCAAGGGAATAGAAGCTGCTTCGGACCATGAATGGGATGAAATCCGGCGCCTGAATATCCGCCAGGCAATAGGTCACACGCCATGAAGTTTCGCAGCAAGACCATTCTTGGGGTGGCGCTGATTGAAGGGGTCTTGCTCAGTGTGCTTGGGCTGGGCGTCTTCCACCAGTTGCAATCCGCCAACGAAGACGAACTTCAGCGCCGTGCCGCCATCACCGGCCGTTTGCTTGGTGCCAGCGTGCGTGATGCGGTGATTTCTTACGATCTGGCGACCCTGCAAAGCGTGGTGGCCGACACCGTGGCCACCGGTGAAGTGGCCTACGTGCGCGTGCTGGACCCGCAACAGCGCTTGCTGGCGCAAGGCGGAGTGGTGCCGACGGGGGCGTTTGCGGCCGACCAGAATGTCAGCAGTATTCAGGACGGTGTCTTTGACAGCGAAGTCGGTGTGGCGTTGGCCGGGCAGGCGTTTGGCCGTATTCAGTTTGGCATTGATGTCACCAAGATGCAGGCCCAGATGGCCAGGACACGCCACTGGGCCATCGCTATTTCCCTGCTGGAGATGCTGCTGGTGGCGGCGTTTTCTTTTGTTCTTGGCACCTATTTGACACGACAGCTGCGTTCTCTGCGCGATGCCAGTCAGACCATTGCACGCGGGGATTTTTCGTATCGGGTGGTCGATTCCGGCAATGATGAAATGGCAGAAACGGCGGCCGCCTTCAACCAGATGGCTGCCAGTCTGAAGGCCGAGAAAGCGGCACGTGAAGTCGATGCCCTGCAGTTGCAGCGGCAGTTGTCTGCACTCAATGCCTTGAACGAGGTGGCCGCGCTCGGCGGTCTGGAGCCGCAAGCCATTTTGCGCAAGGCACTGGCGCTTGCCTGCGAACTTTTGCAGCTGAATTTCGGCATCATCAGCCAGATTCAAGGCGATGACTATCGCATCGTGGTGCAGATATCGCCAGCGGATACGCTGGAGGACAACCAGCATTTCGCGCTGGGAATCACCTATTGCAGCACGACCCTGGAGCACGGCGATCTGCTGGTGGTGCCGGATGCGCAGAAATCCGAATACCAGGGCCATCCCTGCTTTCGTGCGTTTGGGCTGGCGACCTATGCCGGCATTCCGCTGTGGGTGCGCGGCGAATTATTTGGCACGCTGAGTTTTTCTTCGGTGACGCCGCGGCTGCAAGGCTTTGACGAATTCGAATGCACTTTTATTCGCCTGCTGGCACGCTGGGCCAGCGCCTTTCTGGAACGGATGCAGTCGCTGCAGGATGTGCAGCGGAGCCAGTTGCAGCTGGAGGAAAAGCGCCAGGAGTTGCAGTCTATTCTGGACAGCTCCAGCGTCGGCATCACCTTCGTTCGCGACCGCAGGCAAGTCTGGGCGAATAAACGCATGGCAGAAATATTTGGCTACAGCGCTGAAGAAATGGCCGAGCAGAACACCCGGATGTTCTATGTTTCGGAGCAGGCCTATGAGGAGCTGGGGCGCCAAGGTTATGCCAGTTTGCAGCGCGGTGAGCCATATGCCACAGAGCAGGTGATGCAATGCAAGGATGGCCGGCATCTCTGGATGCGTATCTCGGGCCGCCTGGTCGCGCCGGGCGAGCCTGCATATGGCAGCATCTGGGTGTTTGAAGACATTACCGAGCGCCAGCAGTCCGAGCAGCAATTGCGCATTGCGGCGACCGCCTTTGAGGCCCAGGAAGGCATGGTAGTCACCGATGCCGCGAACCGTATTCTGCGTGTCAACCGCGCCTTTACCGAAATCACCGGATACGCTAGCGAGGACGCGGTAGGGCAGCCTATCAGCCTACTGAAGTCGGGGCACCATGACGCCGCGTTTTATGCGCAGATGTGGCAAAGCCTGCACGCCAGCGGCGCCTGGCAGGGCGAAATCTGGAACCGGCGCAAAAATGGCGAGGTCTATCCCGAATGGCTCACCATCACTGCGGTGAAGGACGCCGCTGGGGTGGTGGCCCAGTACGTGGCGACACTGACCGATATCACTTTGCGCAAGGAAGCTGAAAACGAAGTCCGGCAATTGGCGTTTTACGACCCGCTGACGCAGCTTCCCAACCGGCGCCTGCTGTTAAACCGGCTCAAGCAGGCCGTACTGCTGAGTGCTCGCTCCAGACGCTTTGGCGCATTGCTATTCATTGATCTGGACAACTTCAAAATCCTCAATGACACGCTCGGCCACGATGTTGGCGACCGCCTGTTGCAGCAAGTGGCGCAACGCCTGATTGCCTGTGTGCGTGAATGCGATACCGTGGCGCGTTTGGGCGGCGACGAATTTGTTGTCATGCTGGAGGACCTGGGCGAAACC
>CAIUDG010000126.1 GCA_903897925.1 uncultured beta proteobacterium
AGTTCGGCCAGCGCACTGAGCCCGGCGCAGGCACAGGCCCTGGTGCTGGGTGACGGCGATGCACGCATTGAGGCACTGCACGCAGCCGTGGCCCATCCTGACGCAAAGACCCAAGCCCTGATCCAGGCCCTGTCCGAGGACGCCGTCAAGGTGCAGGGCAACCGGCCGCTGATTGTCCATGGCGACACCGGCGAAGACCCGGTCAGCGGCGCTGCCGTCACCGTGAACGACAGTGCGCAGGATGTGATGAACAACAACCGCATGCGCGCCGAACTGGATTTGGCACTGGCGGCGATGAAACTGCTCAGTGGTGACGAGGCAGTGCGCCGCGACGCCATCAAGACGCTGCAGGGCGAGGTCGATGAAACGCGCCTGCCACTGCTGGAGCAGGCCTGGGCGCAGGAGCCGGTGGCCGATCTGAAAGACCAGCTGGGACAACTGCGTGCGGCTGCGCTGCTCGGCAGCAGTGACCAGGCGAAACGCCTGGTGGCGGCCAAATTGCTCGAGCAAAGCGCTGCCGCAG
Source organism: uncultured beta proteobacterium (assembly GCA_903897925.1). Taxonomy (GTDB): domain Bacteria; phylum Pseudomonadota; class Gammaproteobacteria; order Burkholderiales; family Burkholderiaceae_C; genus Allorhodoferax. Next base: position 524 of record CAIUDG010000126.1, read on the forward strand.
CGACCAAGACTTTGCTGCTGGAACATCTGCAAACCGAGACCGCGCCGGATGTGCGCGCTGCCTTGCAACTGAGCCTGATGCGGGTTGAGTCGCGCCTGGCCTGGGGCGATCGCCTGGGGGCCTTGTTCAGTGGCATCAGTCTGGGTTCCATTTTGTTGCTGGTGGCCCTCGGCCTGGCCATCACCTACGGCCTGATGGGCGTCATCAACATGGCGCATGGCGAACTGATGATGATTGGCGCTTACGCCACTTATGTGGTGCAGGGCGTGTTTCAGAAATATTTTCCCGCGGCGTTTGACTGGTACCTGCTGGCCTCGGTGCCGGTGGCGTTTCTGGTGTCGGCGCTGGTGGGCGCGGCGCTGGAGCGCAGCGTGATCCGCTTTCTGTATGGCCGCCCGCTGGAGACCTTGCTGGCAACCTGGGGCATCAGCCTGGTGCTGATGCAACTGGTGCGCAGTTTGTTCGGGGCGCAGAACGTCGGCGTCGAAAATCCGCGCTGGATGAGTGGCGGGGTGCAGCTGCTGGGCAATCTGTCGCTGCCCTACAACCGCCTGGTGATCGTGGCCTTTTCCCTGTCGGTGCTGGCGCTGGTGGCGTTTCTGATCAGCCAGACCCGGCTCGGCCTGTTCGTGCGCGGTGTCAGCCAGAACCGGCCGATGGCGTCCTGCATGGGCGTCAACACCGCGCGCATCGACACCTATGCCTTTGCCCTGGGCTCCGGCATTGCCGGCCTGGCCGGCTGCGCGCTGAGCCAGGTGGGCAACGTCGGCCCCGATCTGGGCCAGGGCTACATCGTGGACGCCTTCATGGTGGTGGTGCTCGGCGGAGTGGGCCAGCTCGCCGGCACCGTCTATGCCGCCATGGGCCTGGGCATTTTGAACAAATTTCTGGAAGGCTGGACCGGCGCCGTACTGGCCAAGATTGCCGTGCTGCTGTTCATCATTGTGTTTATTCAAAAGCGTCCACAAGGCATTTTTGCCATGAAGGGCCGGAGTGCCGAAGCATGAGTACGCCGCTGTTACTACCCTCTGCGAAACCCCTGCTGACGCGCCAGGGCTGGGCCGTTTGGCTGCTGGCGCTGGTGCTGCTCTGCGCTGTGGTGCCGCTGCTCAATCTGCTGGTGGCGCCGGGCAGTGTGCTGCACCTGAGCGACTTTGCCGTCGGCTTGCTGGCGAAGATCATGTGCTATGCCATCTGCGCGCTGGCAATGGACCTGATCTGGGGCTACACCGGCATTTTGTCGCTCGGTCATGGTCTGTTCTTTGCGCTGGGCGGCTACGCCATGGGCATGTACCTGATGCGCCAGATTGGCCACGACGGCAATTACAACAGTGACTTGCCCGACTTCATGGTGTTTCTCGACTGGAAAACCCTGCCCTGGCACTGGTACCTGAGCGACAGCTTTGCCGCCACCTTGTTGCTGGTGCTGGCAGCCCCGGGTGTGCTGGCGCTGGTGTTCGGCTTCTTTGCCTTTCGCTCGCGCATCAAAGGGGTTTACTTTTCCATCATCACGCAGGCCATGACCTTTGCGGCGATGCTGCTGTTCTTCCGCAATGAAACCGGCTTTGGCGGCAACAACGGCTTCACCGATTTCAAACGCATTCTGAACATTCCGCTGGCCACGCAGGACATGCGCATGCGCCTGTTTGTGCTGACCAGTCTGGCCCTGCTGCTGTTCTATTTGCTGGCGCGCTTTCTGGTCCAGTCGAAGTTCGGTCGGGTGCTGCAGGCGGTGCGCGATGCCGAGTCGCGGCTGATGTTCAGTGGCTATTCGACGCTGGGCTACAAGCTCAGCATCTGGACCCTGTCGGCGATGATGTGTGGCGTCGCCGGGGCGCTGTACGTGACCCAGGTTGGCATCATCAATCCAAGCGAGATGAGTCCGGCGAATTCGATCGAAATCGCCATCTGGGCGGCAGTCGGGGGACGGGCCACGCTGATCGGGCCGATTTTGGGCGCCTTCCTGGTGAACGGTGCGAAGAGCTGGCTGACGGTGGCCTATCCGGAAATCTGGTTGTATTTTCTTGGCGCGCTGTTCATTGGTGTGACGCTGTTTCTGCCGGAAGGGGTGGTCGGTCTGGTGAAAAAATTGCGAGGAGGCCGGGCATGACCCCCGATTTACTGGAACAAGGCGCGCAGCGTGCCGAGGCGCGCAGGGCGGCCGCCGCCAGCGCCGGACAGACCGCTTCGGGTGGCCGCGCCACCGGCTTCTCGCGCCTCAAACACAACGACGAAGTCGACACCACGCACGGGCGCATTCTGTACCTGGAGGATGTCAACGTCAGCTTCGATGGGTTCAAAGCCATCAACCACCTGTCGCTGGACATTGCGCCGGGCGAGTTGCGCTGCATCATTGGCCCCAATGGCGCCGGCAAGACCACGCTGATGGACATCATCACCGGCAAGACCCGGCCCGATTCCGGCAGCGTGTTTTTCGGCAGCACGATTGACCTGCTGCGCTACCGCGAGTCGGACATTGCGCAAATGGGCATAGGCCGCAAGTTCCAGAAGCCAACCGTGTTCGAGCAGCTCAGCGTGTTTGAGAACCTGGAGCTGGCATTGAAGACGCACAAAGGCGTGCTGCCATCGGTGTTCTTTCGCCTCAACTCGGAGCAGGGCGACCGGCTGGCGCAGACCCTGCACATGATTCACCTGGGCGACAGCCTGCGGCGCCAGGCCGGCACGCTCAGCCATGGGCAAAAGCAGTGGCTGGAAATCGGCATGCTGCTGATGCAGGACCCCAAGCTGCTGTTGCTCGACGAGCCGGTGGCCGGCATGACCGACGAGGAGACGGCGCGCACCGCCGAACTGTTTCTGAGCCTGAAAGGCAAACATTCGCTGATGGTGGTGGAACACGACATGGGCTTTATCAACACCATTTCCGACATCGTTACCGTGCTGTGCGACGGCGCCGTGCTGGCACAAGGCACGCTGGCCGAGGTGCAGAGCAATGCACGCGTGGTTGAGGTTTACCTCGGAAGATAAACATGCTCCAAGTTTCCAACGTGAATCAATACTATGGCGGCTCGCACATTCTGCGCGACGTCAGCCTGAGCGCAGCAGCGGGCAAAGTGACGGTGGTGCTGGGCCGCAACGGCGTCGGCAAGACCACTTTGCTGAAATCGGTGATGGGCCTGGTGCCGATCGCCACCGGCAGCATCACGCTGGCCGAACAGGCGCTGCAGCGTGCCACGCCGTACCAGCGCGCCCGTGCCGGCATCGGCTTTGTGCCGCAGGGGCGGGAAATATTTGCCCGCCTGACGGTACAGGAAAACCTGCAGATGGGCCTGGCCTACAAAAAAGCCGGCACGCCGGTGCCGGACGAATTGTTGCAGCTGTTCCCGGTGTTGCGCCAGATGCTCGGCCGGCGCGGCGGTGACCTGTCCGGCGGCCAGCAACAGCAACTGGCGATCGCACGCGCACTGGCGCCGCAGCCCCGGGTGCTGATTCTGGACGAGCCGACCGAGGGCATCCAGCCGAGCATCATCAAGGACATCGGCCGGGTCATCCGCATGCTGGCCGATCGCGGTGACATGGCGATCGTGCTGGTTGAGCAGTATTACGATTTCGCCCAGGACCTGGCCGACGACTATGTGGTGATGGAGCGTGGCGCCGTGCTGGCGCGTGGCAAGGGCCAAAACATGGCCGCCGACGGCGTGCGCGCCATGGTGTCCATTTAGCGCCTGTGCGGCGTAAAACCGACAACATCAAGAAAGCATCAATTTCGCAAACCAGGTTTTCAGGATCATGGCGCCGGTGTCCGGACTTTGATTGGAGAGAACCTGCCATGAAAACCACGTATGTTGTTCGCCTGCTGCTGCTCTGGCCTTTCGGCCTGGGCGCGCAATTGGTCATCGATGACGATCTCGATGGCGCCTCCTCACGCTTCCCCTGGCAGAGCATTGGCGGCGCCTGCCTGACGGCGGGCAATGACACCGGCAGCATCCCCTCCTGTGTGTCGCAGGGGCGCATGGGCGGCAATGGCCCGGACCCGGTCGGCCAGGGTGCCTTGCGCCTGACCGATGCGGCGCGCAATCGCTCTGCCGGCGTGATTTCCCAATTCGCATTCCCGACCAACCAGGGCTTGCAGGTGACCTTCTCCAGCGTGACCTATGGCGGGAACCAATACGGCGGCACCGGCGCCGATGGGATCAGTTTTTTCCTGATTGATGCGGATCGGGTCCCCGAGATCAATAGCCGTACCCGCCTCGGCGCTGCTGGCGGTTCGCTGGGGTATTCCAGGGCGTCCTATGCGCGCGGCGCACGCGGCATTGTCGGCGCCTACCTGGGCGTGGGTATCGACGAGTACGGGAATTTCAGCAACCCGGCGGACACCGGCACCGGCGGCCCGGGCTTTCGGCCCAACACCATCGCCTTGCGCGGGTCGGAACAACTGCGCTTTCCCTATACCGTGGGCAGCCGTGTCCAGGACCCGATTGCCAGTTCGAACGCGCGCCGGCGCGAGGACGCCGAGCCGATTACATTCAGCCTGAGTATTTCGCCGCAGGGCTTGCTCGATCTGTCCTACAGCCGCAACGGCGGCGTCGCCAATACCGTGCTCAGCCAGCACCCGATCACGCGACGCAATGGGCCGCTGCCGAGCCGCTTCTATTTTGGCTTTGCCGGCGGCACCGGTGGCGGCACCAATATCCACGAAATTACCTGTTTCAAGGCCGCCGGCATCACTACGTCCGGCAGTTCTGCTGGCAGCAATGTGCTGCAAGCGGCGAAGGTGCAGGCCGGGAGCCAGCTCTACCTGGCCTACTACCACACCGACAACTGGTGGGGACAGATGACGGCACAAAACATTCTGCGCGACCCGCAGACCAATGCCGTATCGGTCAGCCCGGTGGCCAATTGGGATGCCAGCTGCGTGCTGACCGGAGGCGAATGCAAGAGTACCGGCGTCGATACCCGCCGCCAGCCGCCGGCGCAGCGCACCATGCTGAGCCATGACGGTACGCAGGGCATTCCCTTGCGCTGGGACCATCTGCCAGCAGAGCAGCAGCGTGCCCTGGGCGGCGATGCGGGCGCGTTGCGGCTGGGCTATTTACGCGGCGCGCGCGATGCTGAAGTCCTCCATGAGGGCCCCTACCGGAACCGCTCCAGCGTGTTGGGCGACATCATCAACTCGAGTCCGACCTGGGTCGGGCCGCCGCAGCAGTCGTACCGCGGGCTGTGGAAAGACAAGCTTTATTCGAACCAGTCGGCGCCCGAGGGCCGCAGCTACCTGGATTTCGCAGTGGCCCAGGCACGCCGTACCAACGTGGTGTACGTCGGCGCCAATGACGGCATGTTGCATGGCTTTCGCGCCGGTGGTTACGACGATCAGGGCCGCTGGGATGCCGCGGCGCGCAATGACGGCTACGAGGTGCTGGCCTATATGCCGCTGGCGTCGGTGAACGCCTTGCACTCGGATATTGCGCAGCTGGACTACAGCAGTCCGCAGTACGCCCACAATGCCTTTGTCGACGCCACGCCTGGTGTTGGCGACCTGTATTACCAGGGCGGCTGGCATACCTGGCTGGTCAGTGGCATGGGGGCGGGGGGCAACCGCGGGGGCGTGCTGGGCAACAACCGCCAGGCCTCCGGCGGCAGCTTTTTTGCGCTGGACATCACCGATCCCGACGCGTTCCAAGAGGCCCATGCCGAGCGGCTGGTGGTGGGCGAGTGGAGTTCGGACACACTGGTGTGTGCGCAGGATCGCGGCGAGCGGAACTGCCGCGACCACCTGGGCAATACCTATGGCACGCCGGTGATCCGGCGATTGCACAGCGGTCGCTGGGCCGTGATTCTGGGCAATGGGTTCAATAGCCGCAACGGCCGCGCCGGCGTGTTCATCCAGGAAGTGGACGCGGACGGCGACATCCAGACAAGCTTCCTCGATACCGGGGTCGGCAGCCAATGGCAGCGCAATGGCATCGCGCATGTCACGCCAGTGGATCTGGATGGCGATGATGTGGTCGATTTTTTGTACGCTGGCGACCTGTTTGGCAATGTCTGGCGCTTCGATCTGAGCAGTGCGCGCCCGCGCGACTGGAAGGTGCGCGCCGAACCCCTGTTCCGAACCGCGGCAGTGCCGATCAGCACCCGGCTGGTGGTGGCGACGGTCGCCAATGGGTCGGGTGATCCCCGCTTGATGGTGGCATTCGGCAGCGGCCAGATGCAGCCGCAAACCATCAGCTCAGCCGCGCGTCCGCACCGCGGCACGCACTACCTTCATGGTGTTTGGGACTGGGACATGGAGGACTGGAACCGACTCGGCAGCACGCGCATGGCGAGTTTGAGCGCGTCAGCACGCGAAGTGCCGCGCGGCAAGACCCTGAGCGGAGCCCTCCTGCAAGACCAGCGCATCAGTACCAACACCGGTTATTCGCAGGGTGCGATCCACGGTGTACGCACCATCACCAGCCACAAGGTGTGCTGGGCCGCCAGCAGCAGTTGCCCCGCGCCGGCGCGCAATGAGGCGTTTGGCTGGTGGACGCGCTTGCCCGGTGCGCAGGAGCAAGTGGTCTACAACCCGATCCTGCAGGACGGGCAGCTGGTGGTGTCGACGACGATTCCTTCGGTGCCCGCGCTGCTGAGCTGCCGCGCAGCCGATCCGGCTTCGGGCTTTACCATGGCCTTGACGATGGAGCAGGGCGCGGCACCCGAGACACCGTATTTCACGCCGGCGCTGAGCGGTGCCAGCGGCTTGGGCAGCGTGGTCGGCCTGGGCCTGAATGCGGTCGGCACACCCTCGTTTGTGATGGCGGACGGCGAAAAATACATGGTCACGCAATCCAGCGATGGCACGCCAACGGTGACGCAGGTGACTTCGCCGCCGCGCAACGCTGCGCTGCAGCGCATGAACTGGAGCCGGCTGCGTTAGAGGATCCTAAGCCACTGGACCCGGGTGCCGGCGCGGGCTGCTGCGCAGTATCAGCCCGCCGGGCGGGCGCAGCTGGCGCCCGAGCGTCGGCTTGCGGTTGCCGGCGCCGGCCTGGCGCTGCAGTGCCAGGGCGCGTGCCAGCCATTGTTGCGGGTCGGGCAGACGCGCCTGGTGTTTCAGAATGAGTTGGTAGGCGTTGTCGATCAAGCGCACATTCAGGCTGTCCTGGGCCTGCGCCAGCAAGGTGTCGATGCCAGCTTCCAGGGCGCCGTCGCGCACCTGTGCCAGCGCCGCTTCGGCCTGTGCCAGCACGCGGCTCTGGGCGGCGCGAATCCAGTCGGCATAGGGCGTGTGGGCCAGGGCGCAGGCGATCAGCATTTCGCTCACCGGGCGGCTGCTGCAAAAGCGCAGCGCGATGCTGTGAATCATCTGCTCGGCCGGTGCGAAATGGATTTCGCGCACGCGCATCTGGGTCAGCACGGCGACCAGGTCGGTGGCGCTTTCCAGATCGAATTCGGCGTCGTGCAGGTCCCAGGCCAGGGGCGCCACAGCGGCCAGTACCGCTTCGGTGTCCTGGCTCTGCAGGTCGACAATGGTGTGCACATAGTGCTCCAGACGCTGCAGGCGCGGGTTGTCGGCCTGGCGTTCACGCAGGCGCCGGAAATCCTCCAGGCAGCGTTGCAGGCCACGCCGGTCTTGCAGCTCCAGGCGCGTCAGGGCCAGCAGTACCAGGGTCTGCGCATCGAACAGTTTGGACTCCAGGCCGAGCCGGGTGCTGCGCTCGAGCTGGCGCTCGGCGGCGCGGTATTCGCCCTGGTAAAACAGCATCATGGCGACGCTTTGCAATCGACTGATGGAGGACGGCGTTAGCGCCAGCGCCATTTGGTAGCTGTTGAGTGCGCGTTCAAACTGGCCTTGCTCAAACAGCGCGCGTGCGTGTATGTCGTAGGCCTCGGCGAATTCCGGGTCCTCGGCGATCAGGGCCTCCAGCGCGCTGCAGGCCTGCGCGCTTTGACCGGCTTCCAGCAGGCAGCGCGCGATGCCGAGCTGGGCCCAGGGCAGCACGCGCGCGGCCAGCACGCTGCGGTACAGCGCCTGGGCTTCGTCGTAGCGCTCCAGGCGCAGCAGCAGCTCTGCGCCAACGCGCGCTGAGTACAGCCAGAACGGAGCTTTGCGCTGAAAACGTGCCAGGCATTGCTGGGCGGCGCCGCTGATGTCCTGCGTGTCAATGCAGCTGAAAATGGGCTGCAGGCTGAGTTTGCGCCGGCGTGCCAGCAACAGACGCTGTTCCAGTTGCGCCGCCTTGTGGGGCTTGAGCAGATAACCATCCAGCGCCGATTCCGCTGCTTCGGCGACGCGGATGTAAGTGGCTTCGCCGGTGACCATGATGAACACGGTGGAGAACGGCAGCAGGTTGTCGCGGCGCAGGTCGTCGAGCAGGTCCTGGCCGGTGGGCGCGGCGTCGGCGAAGTGCAGTTCGCAGAGCACGAAGTCGAAGTGCTGAAATTCGAGCTGGCGCCGGGCGTCGGCGGTGCGCGTGCATTGGGTGATTTGCGTGATGCCCAGGTCGCGCAGCTGCGCCACCAGCACCGCGCGCGAGTTGACGTTGCCATCCACCACCAGCGCGCTGCAACTGGAAAAATCCTCTTCGGGCAAAACGCGGGCCTCCGGGGTTACAAGCTGCACGGTGCAGGGACAGACAAAATACTAGCACCAGGGCCGGCCCCTGTGTGCTGCGTTGCTGCCTATGTCGCCCAGATGCGCGGTATGCCCGGTGGCAGTTGCCAAAGCTCCTGGCGCCAGGCCGAGCGCACTGCGCGCAGCAGCTGCATGGCTGGTTCGACCAGTGGCGTCAGCACGCGCAGCACCAGCACCTGCGGGTGCGGACTGGTGGCACCGGCGGCCAGCGCTGGGTCCTTGTTATCGAGCAGGGCGCGCGCGGCGTCAAGCAGGCGTTGCTTGCGCTGGCGTTCCAGCGCCGTGCCGCAGACCAGAAACAGGCTGGCGATGCAGCGCCGACCGGCGAGTCCAGCCGGGCTGTTCATCAGACGCAAGTCGCTGGCGTCGAGCTGAGCGCGTTCCAGCCAGATGCCGGGCATTTCAATGTGCTGCGTCAGACGCCCGCGCAGAAATGGCTGCTGCGCCTGCGGCAGGCCGAGCGCGCTCAGGTCCCAGCCGATCAGTTCGGCGCCCGGCGCGAGCTGCAGCGTCAGGCGGTTTTCGGCCTGGCAGGCGTCGTAGCACAGCGTCTCCAGCGGCAGCCATTCCAGCCGCGCCTGCGGCGCCAGCTGCAACTGGCTGCGCTGGCGCGCCAGCGCGCCTTCGGAGCGGTAAAAACGCGTTGCACCGGGGGTGGTGATCAGGCCATGGGTGCCACTGGCGGCATGCACCGTGATGTCGAGTGTGTCGCCGCCGACCAGGCCACCGGGCGGATGAATCAGCACGTTGTGGCAGATCGCGTCGCCCTCCGGGTACAGGCTTTGCAAGATGCGCAGCGGGCCATCGTGCCGATGGTGCGCCACCACCCGCGGCCCGTGCAGCGTGTAACGCAGATCCAGGTTCGCCTGCCAGGCCATGCCGCTGCTCGGGCTAGCTGTTGTGCTGGCCGCGGTGCGCCCAGCCGGTGGTGTGGCGTTCCAGCGCGCTGAACAGTTCGTACATCACCATCGCCATCGCGCCGACCACCACCAGACCGGCAAAGGCCAGGCCCATCTGCATCGAGGAACCGGCGGAAATCAGCAGGTAGCCAATGCCCTCGTTGGCGGCGGTCATCTCGGACACCGTGGTGCCGACAAAGGCCAGCGTGATGGACACCTTCAGTGACGCATAGAAATAAGGCATGGAGCGTGGCAGGCCGACCTTGACCAGCACGTCCCAGCGCTTGGCGCCGAGCACGCGCAGCACATCTTCCAGTTCCGGCTCCAGGGTGGCCAGGCCGGTGGCGATGTTGACCATGATCGGAAAGAAGCTGATCAGGAACGCGGTCAGGATCGCCGGGCCGACGCCAATGCCGAACCAGACCACCAATATCGGCACAAAGGCCGCTTTGGGCAGGGCGTTGAAAGCGGTCATCAGCGGGTACAGCGCGGCATAGGCCAGGCGTGAACTGCCGATCACGAAGCCGAGCAGCACGCCAACCACAATCGCCAGGCTGAAGCCGCTCATGGTGACCCAGAAGGTGCGCCAGGCATGGAGGCCGATCGGTCCTTTGAATTCCCAGAACTGGCCGGCAATGCGCGCCGGGCTCGGAAAAATATATTCCGACACGTCGAGCGCGCTGCACAGCAGCTGCCACAGCGCAATGCACAGCAGCAGCAAAATCCAGGGCGACCAGGTCAGCAGTTGTTTTTTGTTCATGGGGGTGACTGGCTAGGGCTGGACCGGCGCTGTGCTGTTGCGCACGGCGCCGATGTGGCTGCGTAGTTCGTGCACGATGTCGGTGAAAGCTGGCGTGTAGGTGATTTCCAGGTCGCGCGGGCGCGGCAGGTCGATGTCGCGGCGCAGCACAAAACGCCCCGGACTCTTGCTCATTACATACACGGTGTCGGCCAGAAATACGCTTTCGCGCAGGTCGTGGGTTACCAAAATGACATTGAATTGCTGCTCGGTCCAGAGGTCGCGCAGGGTGCACCAGAGTTCTTCGCGGGTGAAGGCGTCGAGCGCGCCAAAGGGCTCGTCGAGCAACAGCATCTTGGGTTCGTGGATCAGCGCGCGGCAGATGCTGGCGCGCTGCTGCATGCCGCCCGACAGCTGCCAGGGGAACTTGTCTTCCATGCCGCCGAGCCCGACCTTGTGCAGCAAATAGCGCGCGCGCTCTGCGTAGACGCGGCGCTGCGCCTTGAAGTTGCTGCGGTAGGGCTCGACGATTTCCAGCGGCAGCAGCACGTTGTCCAGGGTGTTGCGCCAGGGCAGCAGCGAAGGGGCCTGGAACGCCATGCCGGAAATTTTCAGCGGTCCGGTGACCGGTTGGCCGTCGATGCGGATGCTGCCGCGCGAGGGCATGCGCAGCCCGGTGCTGAGTTTCATGAAGGTCGACTTGCCGCAGCCCGAGGGGCCGACGATGGCAATGAATTCACCGCGCCGCACCGTCAGGTTGATCGCCTCCACGGCAAATTGCTGCTGCGCCTGTAACGCTTCGCTGTAGGCCAGCCAGACATCCTGGAATTCGACAAATGGCGCGCCATCGTGCGCCATCTTATTTCTTGCCGCCCAGCACATTCAGTTCGGCGGCGCTGGGCAGGAAGCTGCCATTCCAGACCGCGTCCGGATTGACCCGGGTTTTGGTGCCAAAGGCGTCCGAGACCTGGCTCGCCATCAGCGCCAGGCGTGGCGCCTTGATCTGGCCAAAGCCGTCGTTGCGCGCGTCGGCGGTGTTGATGGCGCTGTCGATGGCCATCTTCAGGCGCCGCGTTTCCAGTTCGCTGTTGGCGATGCCGTCGCGTTCCTTGACGTAGGCCACGGCGGCCTCCGGATTGGCAATCACGTCGCGGATGCCCTTAGCGGTGGCGGCCAGGAAGGCTTTGATGGCGGCCGGGTTTTCTTTGATCAGGCGCGGCGAGGCAATGATCACATTGCCGTACAGCTTGACGCCGTAATCCGGATACGGCAGCACCACCACATCTTGCGCCTTGATGCCGCGCGCCTCCAGGTTCAGCAGCGAGGTGAAGGTGAAGCCGGTGATAGCGTCGACATCGCCACGCGCCAGCATGGTTTCGCGCAGCGGCGGGTCCATTGAGGTCCACTGCACGCCGGTGATGTGGTTGGCTTTGGCAAAGATTGGAAAGGCGCGGCGCCCGGCATCGAAGACCGGCGCGCCGAGCTTCTTGTCTTTCAGATCGGCAGGCGTTTTGATGCCGGATTTTTTCAGCGCCATGACCGAGGCCGGGGTGCTGTTGTAGACCACCATCACAGCGACCGGCTTGTTCGGTGCGTCCGGGTTGTTGGCGTGGAATTCCATCAGCGCCGCCAGGTCGGCAAAGCCCATGTCGTAGGTGCCGGAGGCGACCCGCGTGACCGCGCCCCCCGAGCCATTGCCGGCATCGATGCTGACATCCAGATTGGCGGCCTTGTAGTAGCCCTTGGCGGCCGGCGTCAGAAACAGTGCCGACGGACCTTCGAAACGCCAGTCGAGCTGAAATTTGATGTCGGTTGGCGCGCCCCGCGTCTGGGCGCTGGCCGGGGCGGCCCCCAGCAGCGCAAGGGGCAGGGAGAGGGACAGGCTGGCCGCCTTCAGCAAAGCGCGTTTATGCATGGCGAATTCTCGTGGGTGGTCGTGGCAAAGTGCACCAGCGGATTAAGCAAGTTCAGTGCCGGTCAGTTCGCCGGCGTCAGTAAGTCGAGCAGGCTGCGGGCAATCACCTTGGTGGCGCGGCGCAGGTCGTTCAGGTCCAGCCGTTCGTCGGCGCGCTTGGCGTGCGACTCCAGCACGGTGCGTGGGCCGGCGCCATAGATCACGCCCGGGATACCGGCTTCGCAGAAGATGCGCACGTCGGTATAGAGCGGTGTGCCAAGCGCCGGAATGGCTTCGCCAAACACTTCGCCGCCGTGCTTTTGCAGGGCCTCCACCAGGGGCTGGTTGCCGGGCAGCGGTTGCAGCGCCTTGGCCAGCAGAATGCGCTTGATTTCCACCTGGATGCCGGGCGTGGCCGCCGCAGCATCGGCAATTACCTGGCGCAGCGTGGCTTCGACTTCGACCGGGTTTTCTTCCGGGATCATGCGCCGGTCGAGTTTCAGGCGCACCTTGCCGGGCACCACATTGGTGTTGGTGCCGCCTTCGATCATGCCGACGTTCAGGTAGGGGTGGCTGATGCCGGCGACTTTGGAGCAGACCTGGCGGTACAGCGTGTTCTGGGCGTAGAGCGCGCTCAGGATGCGGGTGGCGCCCTGCAGTGCGTCGATGCCGCTGTCGGGAATGGCGGCGTGGGCCATTTTGCCGTGCACCGTAACTTCGAGTTGCAGGCAGCCGTTGTGTGCCGTGATGACCTGGTAGGAGAAGCCAGCGGCAATCATCAGGTCGGGTCGGGTCAGCTGGTTTTGCAAGAGCCAGGCCGGACCGACTTCGCCGCCAAATTCCTCGTCGTAGGTGAACAGCAGTTCCACCGCGCCGTGCAGCGGCAGACCGAGCGATTCGAGTGCGCGCACGGCAAAGGCGTAGGTGGAGAAATCGCATTTGCTCACCGCCGCGGCACGGCCATAGATCTTGCCGTCTTCAATTTCGCCACCGTAGGGGTCGTGGCGCCAGCCCTCACCGGGCGGCACCACGTCGCCGTGGGCGTTCAGCGCGATGGTGCGACCGGCGCCGTATTTGCGGCGCACGATCAGGTTGGTGATGCTTTGCAGCCCCGCTGCCTGCACCAGTGCGCTTGGCACCGGGTGGCGCTCGGTGTGCAGGCCCATGGCGTCGAGCAGATCGGCGGCGCGTTCGGCGTGCGGCGCGTTGTTGCCAGGCGGCGTGTCGGTGGGCACCTGGATCAGGCGTTGCAGAAACTGCACCTGTTCATCAAAGTGGGCGTCGATCCAGGCATCGAGTTGGGCGTAGTGGTTCATGGGGTGTCACGCAGCGATTGCGCCAGTTGGTCTAACAGGTGGTCAAAGGCCTGCACCGCCAATTGCATGTCGTCGCAGGTGCTGGATTCGAGAGGGTTGTGGCTGATGCCGGAATTTTCGCCACGCACGAACAGCATGGCCTGCGGCAGCAGGCGGTGCATCTGCATGGCGTCATGGCCGGCACCGCTGGGCAGGCGCAGCAGCGGCAGGCCGAGGGCGCTGACGGCGGCTTCCCAGCGTGCCTGCCAGCCCGGGTCGCTGGGTGCGGCGCTGGCCTTCAGGGTCTGCTGCAGGCTGAACTGGAGCTGGCGCGTCTGGCACAGCTGTTCCAGCTTTTTCAGCACATCGCGCTCCAGTGCGTCGCGCTGGGCATCGCTGGGCGCGCGCAGGTCGAGTGAAAACTGGCAGCGGCCGGGCACCACATTGACGGAGCCGCCCGGCACCTGCAATTGGCCGATGGTGCCGACCGCGTCCGCCTCGGCGCCGGCGCGCTGTTCGACGTAGAGCAGCAGTTCGGCCACGGCGGCGGCGGCGTCGCGGCGCCGGTTCATGGGCGTGGTGCCGGCATGGCTGGCGGTGCCGACGATTTCGCACTGGTAGCGCACACTGGCATTGATGGAGGTGACGATGCCCAGCGGCAGGTTCAGTTCGTTGAGCACCGGGCCCTGCTCGATATGGACTTCAATAAAGCCCAGGTAGTCCTCTGCCCGGCGCTGCAGCGCGGCAATCGCGCTGGCATCCAGTCCGGCCTGCTGCAGCGCCTGGCCCAGGCGCACGCCGTCGGCGTCGCACTGGTCGAGCCAGGCCGGCTGGAAGTCGCCGGTAAGGGCGCTGGAGCCGAGGAAGGTGACCGGGAAGCGCTGGCCTTCTTCTTCGGAAAAGGCGACGATTTCCAGATCGAAGGGCAGGCGCAATCTGAGCTGGTGCAGTGTTTTCACGCAGGCCAGCGGCACATAGATGCCCAGGCGTCCGTCGTATTTGCCGGCGTTGCGCACGGTGTCGTAGTGGCTGCCGGTCATGACGCAGCGCAGCCCGGCTTTCAGGCCGAAGTAGCGCCCGACGACGTTGCCGACGGCATCGGTGTGCACCCGGTCACAACCGGCTTCCCGCATGTCCTGGGCAATCTGGCGCGCGCAGGCCTGGTGCGCCTCGGTCAGGTAGGTCACGGTGAGCTGGCCTTGCGCGGCGGCGTCACTGTGCCGGGCCAGGGCTTGCTGCCAGTCCCAGACCTGCTGGCCCAGCGTGGGTTGCAGGCCGAACTTGTCGTTCAGGCGGATTTCGGCAATGCGGTGCACATTGCGCAGGCATTCCTGCAGTTCGAACTCCGGGTGGCCCTGCAGGCGCCGCGCAAACGTGGCCAGAATTTCGGCCTTGCTCAGGCCGCTGCCGCGTGGCCCGCGCACCGCCAGGATGAAGGGGAAGCCGAAGCGTGCGTTGTAGTCGCGGTTGAGTTGCTGGATGCGTTCAAACTCGGCCGGTGTGCACTGGGTCAGGCCGGCGCTGCGCTGTTCGTGGCTGGATTCGGCGGTCAGGCGCTGGTCAACCATGGCCTTGCCGGCGAGTTCCGGGTGCGCCCGCAACAGCTGCAATTGCGCCGCCTGGCCGCTGGCGCTGACGACGCTGGCGAGCCGGTGCTTGAGCTGGGCCAGGGACTGGAACGGGCGCCAGGGCAGCGCCTCGCGCGCAATCCAGGGCGAGTGTTCATAGACGCCGTCGAGCATGGCGACGGCGACATCGGGCGGGGCGGCGTTGAGTTGCGCCAGCGTCAGCGGCTGCATCATGGTGTCGGGGCCTCCGTGCAAGGGTGGGTGCGGCGCCAGTGCTCGGCGATGTCGATGCGGCGGCAGACCCAGACTTTGTCGTACTGGGCAATGTAGTCGAGAAAGCGCTGCAGCGCGGTGATGCGTCCCGGGCGCCCGAGCAGGCGGCAGTGCATGCCGATGCTCATCATGGCCGGGCGGTTGCGTCCGTTCGGGTCGCCTTCGGCGTACAGGGTGTCGAAGCTGTCCTTCAGGTACTGGAAAAACGGGTCGGCGTGGGAATAGCCTTGCGGCAGCGCAAAACGCATGTCGTTGCAGTCCAGCGTGTAGGGCACGATCAGCTGTTGCACCACGCTGCCGTCGCTCTTGCGCACCGGCATCCAGAACGGCAGGTCGTCGCCGTAGTAGTCGGCGTCGTAGGCAAAGCCTCCGTAGTCAGCCACCAGGCGCCGCGTGTTCGGACTGTCGCGGCCGGTGTACCAACCCAGCGCGCACTGGCCGGTGAGTTGTTCAATGGCCTGCATGCCCAGGCGCATGTGTTCGCGTTCGGTGGCTTCGTCGACATTTTGGTAGTGGATCCAGCGCCAGCCGTGGCAGGCAATTTCGTGGCCCAGTTCGACGAAGGCGGCGGTCAGCTCGGGATGGCGTTGCAGCGCCATGCCAACGCCAAACACGGTCAGCGGCAACTGGCGTTGTTCGAATTCGCGCAAGATGCGCCAGACCCCGGCGCGCGCGCCGTATTCGTAAATGCCTTCCATGCTGATGTGGCGCTCCGGGTAGCTGGCCGGATTGAACATTTCGGAGAGAAACTGTTCTGAACCGGCGTCGCCATGCAGCACACAGTTTTCGCCGCCCTCTTCGTAGTTGAGGACGAATTGCAGGGCCACGCGGGCGCCGTGCGGCCACGCCGCGTGGGGCGGTTCGGCGCCGTAGCCGACAAGGTCACGCGGGTAGGAGGAGAGGGCGGGATGGGTCATGCTCGGGGGCCGCTTTGCGGGTCTAGGCTCAGGGATTGTTCGACGTGAAGCAAGTGGCGTTCCATCAGTGCCACCGCTTTTTCGCTGTCGCGTTGCTGGATGGCCTGAAAAATGGCCAGGTGTTCTTCGTGGGAATGTTCGGCGGCGCTGCTGGTTTGGTACATCAGCATGATCAGTGCGCCGCGCGAAATCAGGTCGCTCAGGGCTTCGGCCAGCACTGTGTTGCCGGTGCGCTGCGCCATCAGCACATGGAAGTCGCCCAGCAGCGCGGTGCGGTCGGCAACGTCGCCACGCTGCAGCGCCGCACGTTCCAGCGCAATGTGCTGTTCCAGCGCCTGCAGGTCGGCTGGCGTGGCGCTGTTGATCAGGCTGCGCACCAGCCCGGCTTCGAGCATGCGGCGCACTGCGAATACCTGCCGCGCCTCGTCGACCGACGGCGCTGCGACAAAGGCGCCGCGTGCCGGCGACAGCGTGATGAGCCGGTTTTGTGACAGCTGGTACAGCGCCTGGCGCACCAGCGTGCGCGAGACACCGAACTGGTCGGCCAGCTTTTGCTCCACCAGTTTGGCGCCCGGCAACAAGCGGTGTTCAACGATGGCGCGGGTCAGCGCATCCACAATAAAACGGGTACTCGTCTTTTCCATGGCGGCATGATAGCTGCAACGCCAAAAAGTGTATACACTTTGTCTCCAATGCCCCGCAGGGCAGCCCCCCATTGACGAAGCGAGAGGTATTTTCATGGGCTTGAGTACACATGTGCTGGACACCATGCATGGCACGCCGGCGGCGGGCATGCAGGTGGCGCTCTACACCACCGAGGGCCAGGCGGCAACGCTGGTCAAGACCTTTACGCTGAACCAGGACGGGCGCAATCCCGACGGCCTGCTGTACGACAACGCCAGCCTGCAAAAGGGCACCTACCGGCTGGTGTTTGATGTGGCGGGCTATTTCAAGGCGCGTGGCGTAGCCTTGCCGGAGCCGAATTTCCTGAACGCAGTGAGCCTGGATTTTGGTGTGGCCCACGTCGAGCAGCATTACCACGTGCCGCTGCTGGTCAGTCCGTGGAGCTATTCCACGTACCGGGGCTCGTGAACCCGGAGCTGCAGTCCCTGCTGGCGCGCCTGCCAACGCAGGACGCGGTGCTGGTGCGCGTGCTGGCCACGCGCGGCTCGGTGCCGCGCGACAGTGGCGCCTGGATGGCGGTTTGGGCCGACGCGGCGCTGCCGGTGCTCGGCACCGTCGGCGGCGGGCGCCTGGAGCTGGATGCCATCGCCCAGGCGCGGGCGCTGCTGGCCGGCACCGCGGCGCCCGCGGTGCGGCGCTTTGCACTCGGCCCGGCACTGGGGCAGTGCTGCGGTGGTGAAGTGCATTTGCAGTTTGAACGCGTGACGGCGGCCGACGGCACGGCCTTGGTGCCGCGCCTGACCGAGGTGACGACGCCGCTGGCCCTGTTTGGTGCCGGCCATGTCGGGCGCGCCCTGGTTCAGGTGCTGCTGACCCTGCCGTTCCAGCTCACCTGGATCGACAGCCGGGACGAGGTGTTTCCCGCAGAATGGACCGCGCAGGTGGTGTGCGAGCATTCTGACCCGGTGCAGCGGGCGGTGGCCGATCTGGTGCCGCAGACGCGGGTGCTGGTGATGAGCTTCAGCCATGCCGAAGACCTGGAGATTGTGGCGGCCTGCCTGCAGCGCCAGCGCACGCGTGCCGACCTGCCTTATGTCGGTCTGATCGGCAGCCACAGCAAATGGGCGCGCTTTCAGGCGCGGCTGCGCGAACGCGGTTTCAGCGACGCCGAGCTGGCGCACATTACCTGTCCGATTGGCATCGACGGCATTGCCGACAAACGTCCGGCGGTGATTGCCGTGGCGGTGGCGGCCCAACTCTTGCAAGGCTGTTGCGGCGCTGCGGCAGCACAAGCCTGAATATCCATTTCCCCCGAATCAGAGGAGTTACATCACATGGAAAGTTATTTGCTGGACTGGGCCAACCTGTTGTTGCGCTGGGTGCATGTGATCACCGCCATCGCCTGGGTTGGCTCCTCGTTCTATTTTGTGTTTCTGGACAGCAGCCTGACGCCGCCGCAGGACGAAGACCTGAAGCGCCAGGGCGTCAGCGGCGAACTGTGGGCGGTGCACGGTGGCGGCTTCTACCACCCGGTGAAGTTCGCCGTGTCGCCGCCCAAGCTGCCGGCACATCTGCACTGGTTTTACTGGGAGAGCTACAGCACCTGGCTGACCGGCTTCTCGCTGTTCACCATCTCCTATCTCTGGAGTGCCGGCACCTACCTGGTGGACAAGTCGGTGATGGCCTGGTCGCCGGCGGCAGCGGGCGCCGCAGCGCTGGGTTTTCTGGTGCTGTTCTGGCTGGCCTACGATGCGATCTGCCGCAGCTTTGGCCAGCGCCGCAACGGCGACGCCATCGTCGGAGCGCTGGTGGCGCTGCTGGTGGTGCTGGCGTCCTGGCTGGCCTGCCACTGGTTTGCCGGGCGTGCCGCGTTTCTGCTGATGGGCGCCATGCTGGCCACCAGCATGAGTGCCAATGTGTTCTTCTGGATCATTCCCGGCCAGCGCACCGTTGTGGCGGCACTCAAGGCGGGACAGCCGGTGGACCCGATCCATGGCAAGCGCGGTAAGCAGCGCAGCGTGCACAACACCTATTTCACCTTGCCGGTGCTGTTTGCCATGCTCAGCAACCACTACAGCTTCACCTACAGCCATCCGCAGAACTGGCTGGTGCTGGTGCTGATGATGTTTGCCGGTGCCGCCATCCGCCAGTTTTTTGTGCTGCGCCATGGCTACAAGCTCGGTCGCAATGCCCATCCCTGGCGCTACGCGCTGGTCGGTGTGGCGGTGATTCTTGGCGTGCTGGTCTGGCTGGCACCAGCGCCTGCGGCACCGTCGGTGGCGGCCCCGCAAGTGGTGGACTACAAGGTGTTGCAACCGGTGCTGGCGCAGCGCTGCTACCCCTGCCACGGTGCGCTGGTGCAGATGAAGAACGTGCGTCTGGATTCGCCACAAGGCGTGGCCAGCCACGCCGCCATGCTCTACCAGCAGGCGGTGGTGACGCGCAATATGCCGCTGAACAATGCCACTGGTATCACCGATGCCGAGCGCGCCCTGATCCAGCGCTGGTTTGAAACCGGCGCCAAGGTCGACTAGGCGTCTAAGAGCCTTGCATGAGTTGCCGCGCCAGCTGGTTGTGGCGCTCCAGCAGCGGCCCCAGGTCCAGCGTGGCGAGCTGGCCATCGCGCACCACCACCCGGCCATTGACGATGGTGTAGCGCGTGCTGGCGCTGCTGCACAAGAGCAGCGCGCCGACCGGGTCGTGCACGGCGGCACCGGCAAAGCCCAGCGTATTCAAGTCGTACAGCGCCAGATCGGCGCACATGCCGACCGCCAGGTGGCCGATGTCCGGGCGGCCCAGTACCCGGGCGCCACCGCGGGTGGCCAGGTCCAGGGCGTCGCGGGCGGTCATTTCTGCCGGGCCCAGATCGCAGCCAAAAAAGGAGCGGCCGTCGCGCACTTCGGGGGCCTGCATGGCGCGGCCGACACGCGCCAGCAGCAGCGCCTGGCGGGCCTCGTTGACCAGGTGCGCGGCGTCGTTGCTGGCGCTGCCATCCACGCCCAGGCCGACCGCTACGCCGGCGTCGAGCATGCGGCGGATCGGCGCGATGCCGCTGGCCAGGCGCATATTGCTGCATGGGCAGTGCGCCACCCCGGTGCCGCTGGCGGCAAACAGGCGGATGCCCTCATCATCGAGTTTGACGCAGTGCGCATGCCAGACGTCGTCGCCGAGCCAGCCCAGGTCTTGCGCGTACTGCGTTGGGGTGCAGCCGAATTTGACGCGTGAGTAGGCCAGGTCGTGGTCGTTCTCGGCCAGGTGGGTGTGCAGGCGCACGCCGTAATTGCGCGCCAGTTCGGCCGAGTGGCGCATCAAGTCGCGGCTGACGCTGAACGGCGAGCAGGGCGCGACGGCGACCTGAACCATGGCGCCGAAGCTGG
The DNA here is from genome assembly GCA_903897925.1 of uncultured beta proteobacterium. GTDB lineage: Bacteria > Pseudomonadota > Gammaproteobacteria > Burkholderiales > Burkholderiaceae_C > Allorhodoferax. Next base: position 20,679 of record CAIUDG010000126.1, read on the forward strand.
CGTCGTGGTGCTGTTCGATGACACGCTGGCTGTCCTTCAGGATGAAGTCTTCGGCTTCCACCAAGGCGTCCGGCGGCAGGCCGCCCTGGCTCTGGCCGACACTCATGCTGCCGCGCGTGGCGACAAAGCGCATGCCGATGGTGTGCGCGGCGTCGATGCTGTCGTCCAGGCGCACGCCGTTGGGATACATGTAGAGATGGTCGCTGCTGGTGGTGCAGCCGGACAGCAGCAGCTCCGCCATGGCCACCTGGGTTGACACCTGCACCATCTCGGGCGTGAGTCCGGCCCACAGCGGATACAGGCCGCGCAGCCAGCCGAACAGTTCGGCGTTTTGCACCGACGCCACCGCGCGGGTCAGGCTTTGGTACATGTGGTGGTGGGTGTTGACCAGGCCGGGTGTGACCAGCATGCCTTGCGCGCGGATGGTTTCGTCGGCCTGCCAGGCTTCGGCCGGCAACTCGGCGCTGGGGCCGATGAAGGCGATGCGCTGGTCGCGGATGAAAATGGAGGTGTTGCGCAGTTCGCGCCGGTGCGTGTCCTGGGTGGCGACGCAGTGTGCGTCCTGAATTAGCAGTGTGGTCATTGCGGTGTCGATAAAAGGGTTTGAGCCATGAATCGAGGCCGATTCCCGCTGGATCTTGGAGTGTCCAGAGGCGAGCGCCGCGTTGCCGTGCGTACCGGGCTGTGCCGCGCGATGATACCGCGCCGGCGTGCCGGGTATCCGGCCAAAGTTTGATCTGTCTCAAGGTGACGCCGGGCAAGCAACGGCAAAGTGGCGCCCATGCCTGCCACCCAAACCACCCTTGTTTCTGCTTACCCCGCCACCACGGCGCCGGTCGGTACGACCTTGTTGCGGCGGGCGCAGCCTGCGGACTCTGCCATTTTTGTCGAGTCCGGGCGCGTGCTGCTGGGCTTGCTGGCGAGTGCGCCAGGCGCGGCCGAGGCGGCGGCGGAGAGTGGTTGCCCGATGGAGCACCAGCTCGGTATGGTGGTGGGGCCGGCCTGGCTCGAGGCCCATACCGTGGTGCTGGATTTGCCGAGTGCGGTGGACGCGATTGCGGATACCAGTGTGGTGTTGCGCCGGGTGCCGGTGGCGGCGTTTCGTGCGTCGCTGGGGGGCGGTTCATTGGCGGCACAGGCGGTGTTGACCGATGTGGCGCGGGCGCACCGCCAGCAGACGGAATTTGCCGTCAGCCGCTTGGCCAAGGATGCGGAGGCGCGCTGCGCGGAGTGGTTGTTGCGCCATGCCGAGTCGAGTGACAAGGGGGTGTGTTCGGTGAAATTGCTGCAGCGCAAGCGCATGATCGCGGCGCAGCTGGGTATTGCGCCGGAAACCTTGTCGCGGGTGTTGCGGCATTTGCGCGAACGCAGTTTGATCAGTGGTTCCGGGCGCATTTTGAATCTGGTGGATCCGGGCGCCTTGCGTTCTTTGGCTGGCGTTTAGCCGGCGGTTTTTTTGCCCGCGGGCAAGCCCCGCAACTATCCGACACAGCGCTTGCGCAAAAACTGTCCGGCAACAAACAGGTCTTTTTCAATCGCCCGCCGCACTGCTGCGGCATCTTTGCGCACCAGTGCCTGCAACAACTCCTCGTGCGCGTCGTTCAGCACGGCACTCGCGTCCGGCGTGTCGAACAACTGGTTCGACAGCGGGCCGACCTTCAGCCACACGGTTTCAATCAACTGCATCAGCGTTGGCGAACCGGCCGCCTGGTACAGACACACATGAAACGCTTCATTGGCGTCCAGATAGGCCTTGGCCGCACCCGTCTGCAGCGCCTGCGCCATGCTGGCGCTGAGCTGCTGCAGGTGCTGCAGTGCGGCTGGCGCCAGGCGCAGCGCGCCGCGTTCGGCGGCCTCGCCTTCGAGCAAAAGGCGGTTTTGCAGCACATCGTCAAACTCGGCGCGCGACAGCCGGGGCACCGCCACACCACAATGCGGGCTGTGGCTCAGCGCACCCTCGGCCGCCAGCCGCTGCAGTGCCGCGCGCACCGGCATGGTGCCGACCCCCAGCTCGGCCGCCACGTCGCGTATTTTCAGACGCTCGCCGGGCAGGAAGCGGCCCACCGTGAGCCACTGGCGCAGTACCGCATAAGTCTGGTCCTGTTGGGTGCTGGAGCTTGGCTTCATGGCTTGGTCAGCAGCGTTAACACGTCGTCGAAGGCGCGCAGCAGGGTCTGCACATCGTCGCTGCGCGTTGCCGGACAGGCCAGCAGCATGTTGTGAAACGGCGTGATCATGACGCCACGGTTCAGCAGGGCCAGATGTATCAGGTGCTCGAGTTCGCTGTTGAAACTGGCTTGCGCCTGGCTGCCATTGCGCGGCGGCACGGCGCTGAACTGGAATTCGCAGCGCGCACCCACCTGCGTTACGCACCACGGCAGCTGGTGCCGGGCGATGCATTGGCGCAGACCGTCGGCGAGCTGTGTGCAGATCGTAAGCATGTGCGCATACGCCGCTTCGGTGGCAACTTCGTCCAAGGTGGCGCGCATGGCAGCGAGTGCCAGCATATTGGCGCTCAGGGTGGTGCCGATACCGGAATGCCCGGGCGGCGCCAGGCGCTTGGCCTGCATGGCGCGTTCGGCCAGCGCGGCGCTGAAGCCGTACACCGCGCACGGCACGCCGCCGCCAATCGGTTTGCCCAGCACCAGCGCGTCGGGCTGCAGGCCGTGGGCGCGGCAGTAGCCGCCGGGGCCGCTGGACAGGGTGTGGGTTTCGTCCATGATGAGTACCGCACCGTGCTGCCGGATCAGGCGTTGGGCCGCAGCCCAGTAGCCCTGCGCCGGCAGCACCATGCCGATATTGGTCATTACCGGCTCGGCCAGCACGCAGGCGATGTCGTCGCCCTGCAAGGCCTGCTCCAGTGCCTGCAGGTCATTGAATTCGACCACCACCGTGTTCTGCGTCAGGTCTTGCACCTGGCCCAGCAGGCTGTCGCGCTGCTGCGGCTGGCCGTTGACCAGATCGACAAACACATCGTCCACGGTGCCGTGGTAGCAGCCGTTGAAGACCAGCAGTTTGCGGCGGCCGGTGGCGGCACGCACCCAGCGCAGCAGAAAGCGGTTGGCGTCGCTGGCGCTCAGGGCGCTTTGCCAGTAGGGCAGGCCGAAGCGCTGCGCCAGTGCGGCGCCGACCCAGGCCGCATCGGCGCTGGCCAGCATGGTGGTGCAGCCGCGCTGCAACTGCCGCGCCACCGCCTGCACCACCGGCGCCGGGGCATGGCCGAACATGGCGCCGGTGTCGCCCAGGCAGAAGTCGATGCGGCGGTTGCCGTCGACGTCTTCTACCCAGGCCCCTTGGGCCTGCGCCACGTGCAGGGCAAATGGCGTGCCCCAGTCGTTCATCCAGTGCAGCGGCACGCCGAACAGCCAGTGGGCTGCAGACTGCGTGGCCAGGGCCTGGGATTGTGGATTGGCCTGAATGAAGCGCTGGCGTTCGGCCTGGGCCAGGGCGTGGAGGCGGGCAGGGGTCATACGAGGAGCATCAGGTGTTCGCGTTCCCAGGAGCTGATGACGCGGTTGTAGGTGGCGTATTCGAATTCTTTCACGGCGCAGAAGGCTTGCACAAACTCGGGCCAGAGCACGGCTTCCATGGCTTCGCAGTGGCGCATCCGGGTGATGGCGTCTTCCAGGTGGCGTGGCAGTTCGTAGTCCATGTTCCAGGCGCTGGTGCCCATTGGCGCGGTGGCGACCACCTGCTCGGTCATGCCGAGGTAGCCACAGGCCAGCGTGGCGGCCATCGCCAGGTAGGGGTTGACATCGACGCCGGGGACGCGGTTTTCCACCCGGCGCGCCACCGGTTGCGAGCGCGGCACGCGGATGCCGCAGGTGCGGTTGTCGTGGCCCCACTGCACGTTGATGGGCGCCGACATGTAGCGCGACAGGCGCCGGTAGGAGTTGACGTAGGGCGCCAGCATGGGCATGACCTGTGGCACATATTTCTGCAGGCCGCCGATGTAGTGGGTGAACAGCGCGCTGGCGCTGCCGTCGGCATTGCTGAAGATGTTGTTGCCGGTGGCGCGGTCAAGCACGCTTTGGTGGATGTGCATGGCGCTGCCGGGTTCGGTTTCCATGGGTTTGGCCATGAAGGTGGCGAAGATGCCGTGGCGCAGTGCGGTTTCGCGCACGGTGCGTTTGAACAGAAAGACGCGGTCGGCCAGGTCCATCGGGTCACCGTGGGAGAAGTTGATTTCCATCTGGCCGGCGCCGGCTTCGTGGATCAGGGTTTCGACGCCCAGGCGGTGTACTTCGCAGAATTGGGAGAGTTCCATGAAGAAGGGGTCGAAGTCGTTGACTGCGTCGATGGAGTAGGACTGGCGTCCGGCTTCGGGTTTGCCGGTGCGGCCTAGCGGGGGCTGTAGCGGTTCGTGTGGGTTGTGGTTGCGTGCGACCAGATAAAACTCCATTTCCGGCGCGACGACGGGTTGCCAGCCGCGTGCTTCGTAGAGCGAGACTACGTGGCGGAGTACGGCGCGTGGCGAGAGTTTGACCGGTGTGCCGTCGAATTCGAGGCAGTCGTGGATGACGACGGCGACGGGTTCGGCGGCCCAGGGGACGAGGCGTACGGTGCTGGTGTCTGGGCGGCAGACCATGTCGGGGTCGGTTTCGCCGACGTAGGGGGCGTTGTCGGGTTGTTGGCCGTTGACGGTGTTGAGGAGGACGCTTTTCGGGATGCGCATTTCGCCGGAGTCCAGAAAGAGGTCTTTGGGCAGAATTTTGCCGCGGGCGATGCCGGTCATGTCAGGGATGACGCACTCTACTTCGTGGATGCGGTGCTGGCTTAGAAAGTCGTGCATGTTTGGGTTCATGGTAGTTCCCCTGTGGTTCGGGTTGGCATCTTAGATGTGATCACAAAATATGTCAAAGAGAGGGTCTATTTTGTTTTTGCTGACTTATATGATCACAAATGGTGGGGTGAGGGCTTGCTTTTTCTTTGCCTTCGGCTGGGTTGCGCGCTGCCTTTGTCCTTCCCCGGCTGGGTTGTTGGTTCGCGTTGCGCGTCTGCTTTTGTCCTTTTCCTCCTGCTTTGATGGCGTTCGCCGCGTTGTGTGCCTGCTCTTGTCCTCCTTCACCTGCTGTGTTGGTTCGCGTTGCGTTGCGCGCCTGCGGTTGGGCAGGGGCTGACGAAGTGGGTGTACGTTCTCCGGCCTCGGGTCGCCGGGGTCTGCTTCTGGTGCGCTAGCACCCCCGCACGAACACCGCTATGGGCACACCGCCTCTGTACAGCGGCGAATCCAGGCCTGCGCCCGCACAC
>CAIUDG010000127.1 GCA_903897925.1 uncultured beta proteobacterium
CGACTTGCAATCCAAAGTGTTTGCAGCACTGAAGACTAAAAAGCCAACCCAAGACACCCAAATGAGCCTGCTGTAGTGGCAAATTTTTAACCAGCTCTATATAAATCAACCACTTACGTCATTTGGTGTCGAACCCGGGGGTCACCACCCCAGCGCTGATTTCCTGCGCCGGCAAATAGGTGCGCACCACCCAGCCAGACTGCCGATAGAACGCCGCCAGTGCCTGCGCCGCCTCCTGCAACTGCGAAAAACTGAGCCGGCGCTGGGCATAGGGCGCCAGCACCGCCTGCAAGGCCGCGCTGCTGAACAAGTGGTTACCGGAAAAGGCGAATTGTTCCACTGCCACCTGCAGCCCTCCGTCCGGTGGCGGCGCTGCCTCCGGCAGCGGACCCGGCACCGAATCGTTGGCGCCTGGCGGCACGGTGCCGCCTACGTGCGGCAGCTGCTGCAGCAAGGCCCCGGCATCCGGCAAAGTCTGCGCGGGAAGCCGCAAGGCACTGCCGAGTCCTAGCAGAACCATGTAGCGACAACAGCAACGGCAAATTGCAAGGGAGTGCATTTGCCATAGGTGTACCGAGACAGCCCGCCGACGCGGGCCGGCAATTGCACTCAGCTGCCGGTATTGCTGTCGAATTTACGCAACAGTGTGCCAGGCACTGGGCCCGCCCTGCTGCACAGCGCTCAGCAGCGCCTGCCCGTCATGGGTCGGCGTGGGGCGCCAGTTTGCGCTCCCCGCAAGGTGCGGCGCAAACCCGGCCATGGACTGCACCAGCCGGTCCACCTCGGAGGCGTACAGAGTCTTGCCATCACTGGTCTTGATGCGCTCAATCTGGTGATCCGTGCCGCTAACACCGCCCACATACCAGTCTCTCACCCACTTCTGGTCGCCACTGTCGCGCACCTGCACCAGCAAATCGTTGCCCACCTTGGAGAACACCAAGTCACTTTGCTCAATATCCTGAAAATCACATTCATCGTCATTGCCCGCGGTGCTGTCGGTGTCGATCACGGTGTCGACACCATCGCCCCGGCGAAACACATAACGATCATTGCCAGCCATGCCGATCATGGTGTCATTGCCACGCCCGCCCTCGATGCAGTTGGCACCCCGGTTGCCAACGATGTGGTTGTCCAGATCATTGCCGGTGGCGTTCAGGTCTTCGTCCCACAGCTTGATCGGGTCCATGGTGTAGATGGCATATCCATGGGGCACATCGGCATGCCAACGAAAATCGTCGATGTCCACATAGCGCGTCATGTCGCTGACCATGCCGCGGCCGGAATCAGCGATGTAGAAGCCGACAATTTCGCCGCTGACCGCGTCATACGCCACGCCGGTGACTGTGACCACATGGTTGGCCGTCCCCTCTTCCCGGTACGCATCATCGTCCCAGAGCGAGCCGGCATTCAATGCCAGCACGACACCGCGCCCACCGCGCAGCAGATTGGCAATGGCCTGCTCCTGGTAACCCATCAGGATGCCATTGGCAATGCCATAGCTGCGCAGCAAGGCCTGCTGTTCAAGGTAGTTGGAGCCGCCACGCTGGTAGTCGCTGACCGTGGGGTCGGTCTCTGTCCAGCGCCTGGCGATAGCATCTTGCACCACCTGTGCTTCAGACAGCTCCCGCCTGGCCTGGGTGGCCAGATTGGCAATCGACGTCAAGGCGCAGGTGCCGGTGTAGCCGGGTACAGCATCGCCCTGCATATAGTCCAGCTCATTGGCTTTGGGATATCCGTAAACCCATATATCGCGGCCATCGGCTTTGCCACGCTCGGCTTTGGAAAAATCCAACAGCAGCAGATTTTCCTGGTGCGCACCAAGCTGGTAGCTGATGCTGGCGTACACGGTATCGTTGCCCTCGTCGGCCAGCTCCACGACTTCATCGCGCTGGTTGTCCACATAGTAGGTGTCATCGCCCTGCGCGCCGAGCATGCGGTCGGCGCCAGTAACGCCGTCCAGAATATTGTTCTGGCGGTTACCAACCAAACAATTGTCGAGTCGGTTGCCGGTGCCGTTGAGGGCTTCTCCTTCCAGCAGATGCAGGTCTTCCACGTTGCTGCTGAGCAAATAACTGACCGAACTGGCGACCGTGTCATGGCCCTGCGCTGCGTGCTCCAGCACCACGTCATTGACGCTGTTAACAACATACAAGTCCTGGCCCACGCCACCTTCCATGTGGTCGGCGCCAGCGCCGCCATCCAGGTAGTCATTGCCCAGGCCGCCGAGCAGCGTGTCGGCTCCTGCGCCGCCATAGAGAAAATTGTCGTCACTTTCATCGGCCTCCAGGGCTTGCTTGGCTTCGTTGTTGCCGCTAAAGCCGACCAGCATATCGTCACCATCGCCACCGTAGAGCGCATCGTTGCCGACGCCGCCAAACAGTCGATCGTGGCCGGCCTGACCATACAGAGCATCGTCGCCTACCCCGCCCTGCAATTCGTCGTTGCCATCACCACCCCAGACTTTGTCATGGCCCACACCGGCGATGACCAGGTCGTCCCCGGCCTCGCCGTACAAAAAGTCGTCATCGGTTTCGCCCGCAGCCAGCGCCTGCTGCGCCTCGTCGCTGGCGGTGAAGCCCAGCAAAATGTCATTGCCGGCGCCACCGCGCAGTGTGTCATTGCCTTGCTGCCCAAACAGCCGGTCATCGCCCGCACCGCCATGGAGGTGGTCGTTGCCGCTGCCGCCCTGCAATTCGTCATTGCCGTCTTCGCCATGCAGCGTGTCATCGCCGCCATAACCCAGCAAGCTGTCGTTGCCGCTGCCGCCCCACACGGTGTCGTTGCGCTCGCTGCCGCCAAATACGTCATCCCCCGGACCGGCATAGAAATGCACCAGCTGGTTCAAATCGAAATAGCGTGCCAGCGTCCCGAGGTAATACACGTATTGGGCCGCATCCATGTTGTCATTGCCATCGGTACCGATCAGCGCACTGGGCGTGCCCTGGTTGATTTTGATGTGGCCGGGCTGCCAGTCGATCCAGTGCGAATAGCCGGCACCGGATTCCAGCATGTAGCGGTTGTCGCTATGACGTAAGCGGGAATATTCCCACTGGGATGACAGCGTGAAACCATAAGAAAAAATATCCAGCGACTGGTGATAGCGCGCATTGCCAGCGGTGTACAGCGCGTAATCACTGGCCCGCAGCTCCGTCGTCCCGCTTGCCAATAGCGCCGTGCTGAGCGCTTGCAGCTCGACCGGGGACCAGAGATTGATGGCGCCGTCCTGGTCCCGGTCCGTCCAGGCTTTCAAACCGTCCAGCTCCTGCCCGCTGAGACGACCATCGGCATTGGCGTCGCGTGCGGCGAGCTGCCCGGCGTCCACAGCCCGCCCCAGGTTGTCGAGTATGCGCAGTGTTTTATGGGCAATGGCGTCTGCGCGCTCGTGGCGGGGGCTGTGACTTTCGTAATACGCGCCAATCGGATTCAGGCGCAGCCCGGACACATTGTCGGGCGGTGTGTCCAAGTCAGTGCCGTTTTGCACCAGGGCCGTGGTAATGCTTTTGCTGCACAAGCCAATCAAACCGCTGTCCGCACCCTGCTTGCGGGCGCTGGCCAGCGCCTGGTCCATGTGTAGCAGCGCAGCCAGACTGGCGTCAGCACGCGGGGCGCAGCCGGTAACGGTCATGCCGTCATGGCCGTTGCCGCTGGCGGTAACGATCAGGCCTTCGACGCGCACGCCCTGATGCTGGAAATCGGCGCGGCTGCTGAAGCGGCCGGTATGGAAATCGAAATGGAGTTGCCCGGGCGCAAACACCTGCGCGCCAGCCGCATGGGATTTCAGGGTGCTGCGGCCATCGGCGTCCAGGGTGGCAATCAGCTTGCCCTGGTGGAATACGGCAGTGCCACCGGCTGTGCTGAACCAGAAATTGCCATTGGCCGCTTGCGTGCCCTGAACCAGCCCTCCGCCTGCGGTACGGAGTTCGCGCCGGGTCTGGCCGTTGTGTGGGTCCACTGTCTGGATATAAGTGGCGCCGGCCAACGCACCGCTGGTGACGGGGCTGGACAGGGTGTAACTGGGCAGGGCGGGGCTGAGGTTGGCGAGGCCTTGTTGGAATCTGTTGTGTCTATGTTGAATATCTCGCTTTCCTTGTTGGTCTCGGCCCCATTGCGTCTGCCTTTTCAAAAAGTCTGTTATGTGAAATTCGTTTAAATGCTCGTCAAAAGGCAACTCCATGGGATCGCGCAGAAACTTATTTACGATCTTCCCCGACAAGAAATTAAGCAACCCATTGACAGGAGGATTTCCTTCCAAACCACTGATCCCAATCTGATTGTCATAATCTATCAGCCGTAATTGCAATGCCCTGTTGCCAATAATGTCCTGCGCAACCGATGGATTAACACCATGCAGGTAGCTGATAAGTCTCTCCAGCTTGCGCACTTTCCCCATCAAATCCTGTTCCGCATACCCATCAATGCGCTGACGGTTGGCCTCGGTGTTCAGGCGCTCATTCCAATCACTGACTGGATTGTCGGCACTTGGCGCAGCAATAAGTTTTGCAATTTCATCATTGGTAAAGCCCAGTTCTGCCAGCCGCTCTCTGGCTTGGGGCAAATTGCCCGGAGAACGAAGATCAAACTGATGAATGCCAATGGTGTATCCAGACTGGCCTATTTCGGCATTGGAAAACTGGTAGGCGCTTCTACCCGAAGGATCTGATTCCGTGTGTGAAATCAAGGTTTTCAGATGTTCCAGAAACAGCGTGCGCCCGTGGCTGGTGAATTGAAATTGGATTGTCATTGATTGAACTCCATACAGGGTTAAAAATACTGCCTATCAAATAACTTCATCGCGATCGAACTCGTATTTTTTTTCATCCTCCTCTGGATCCCTACCTTCTATTTTTACGATCTGCACCAGTGCAAAAAGGTGCCCCATCTGCTGGTAACCCAATACCTTGACGACGGTACCTGCAGGAAAATATTGCGTTGCATGTGTCGGATGGGGACAGTCCGGGAACTGCACTGTTTGATCGGGAAGAACACGACAGGGTTTGACCGGCAAATGCTTGCACCAGAAACCAACACAAATTTTTTGCGCCTGTGCAATGAACTGGTCGTCTCGTTTTTTGTCATACCACTCACGCATGTGCGCGGACCGCCGAATGGCAACTTCGCTCCCCGGTTGCGGCAATTCAGGACTGCCAAATAAAACCTGACTGGCATTTTCGATATTTACGGGAGTCGGATTTTCTGAACTCTTTCGAATTCTTATCAAACCGATTCTTCCAACACACCCAAGAATATTTTCCAGGCGCCCCCCCACATCCCGGTAGCAGGACAATTTAGAAGGATGTGCGAACAATGAAACACTGGAAGTCATAATCGCCAATGCCAACAACAGATAAAAAATCGATCTATTCATATATTTCCACTGAAATTTTTACCTGCATCTATTGAAAACACGCCATGCGAATATGACATTTGATCCAATCACCAATTATTTTTCCATTCAGAACACTGCATTGCTATCGAATGCATTAGCTTTCTCAACATCGACAGGATTTTTGCTGTCAGGGTTCAGTATCAGCACCTGCACAAACAAATTACCCATTTGCTGATAGCCAAGTATTTTTACCTGGGTATTTATTCCAAAATATTGTGTTTGATCGGTTGGGCCTGGACAATTACGCGCGCTCATGTTGCCACTTTGCGATGGAAAAGATCCTTCGCAATATGGCTGCCTGGGCTCAAGTTCGCACCAGCCCGTGCAGACCATATATTTATTCAGACAGGACCTGCATTCGTAAAATATTTGCTCATCCCGCTTCTCGTCATACCACTCCCGCAAATGCGCAGGCCTGCGCAGCGATATTTCGGCGCCCACTTCCGGCAGCGCCTCCTGACCGAACAAAATCAAACTCGCTACCCTGAGTTCCTCAGGCGAGGTGATCAAGCCCTTACTCAACCGCATCAAGCCCACGCGCCCAACACAGCCCAACTCCGCCTCCTGCGGCCCACCCATCGCCGCCTGGCATTTCCCCTGTGGCGGCTCCGCCCCTGTCGGGAATGAAATGCACAAACCCAGCGCCATTGCGAGACAACTACTGAGCCACCATGTACGCAGTACATTAAATAGAATTTTTTTCATGCGCCTTAAATAACCTCATCACGGTCGAACTCGTATTTTTTTTCATTCTCCAAGGGATCGCCACTTTCTATTTTTACGATCTGCACCAATGCAAAAAGGTGCCCCATCTGCTGGTAACCCAAGATTCTGACGACGGTACCTGCGGGGAAATATTGCGTTGCATGTGTCGGCTGAGGGCAATCCTGAACCTTGCTAGCTCGGTCAGGCATAACGAGGCATGCTTGCGTTGGCAATTGATAGCAAGCAAAACCAGTGCAGATTTTTTGTTCTTTTGCAAGAATCTGGTCGTCGCGTTTCTTTATGTACAATTTGCGCAAATGGGAGGAGCGCCGCGTCACAACTTCCGTACCCGGCACTGGTAGTTCTTGGCTTCCAAACAGCACCTGACTCGCTTTTCTAAGCGCTTCCGGCGTTGGGTTTTCAGAACTTTTCCGAATGCGAAGCAATCCAATTCTTCCAACACATCCAAAATCCGAATCTCTTGGCAAACCGGCATACCATTGACAGGAATGCTTCGGCGGACTGGCATCGGACCATTGCGCAGTACTGACCAACAAATAGCCGATTAACCAATACCGCAAACACTTATTCATGCGTGTTCTCCTGCGCAATTTGCAACCCAGCCCAGGCTGCCTTGTAAACACCCCCATCGGAATGGATCAAAATACCTCCGACCGGTCAAACTCATAAAATACTTCGCTTGCAACTGGATCCTTGCTATCAGGCTCCAATATCTGAACCCGTACAAACAAATTTCCCATCTGTTGGTAGCCAAGTACCTTTACCTTGGTATGGATTCCAAAATATTGCGTTTGGTCTGTTGCACCCGGGCAATCGCTGGCCATGTCGATGTCGTTTTTGGAGGGAAATGCGCCAAAGCACATGGCGACCCTTGGTTCTATTTCGCACCAACCAGTACAGAAAGTTGGCGCATAACGGAAGGCGTCTTCCCTGGAAAATATTTGCTCGTCCCGCGCTTCGTCGTACCACTCGCGCAAATGCGCTGATCTGCGGATCTTTATTTCCGCACCAGCTTCCGGCAAATTCTCCTGTCCGAACAATAGGCGGCTGGCCGCCCGAAGGTCCATGGGACCGCCAATGAAGTCTTTACTCAAACGCATCAATCCGATACGCCCAACACAGCCCAACTCCGCCTCCTGCGGCCCACCCATCGCCGCCTGGCATTTCCCCTGTGGCGGCTCCGCCAGCGCGGAATAGCTGACGCCCGCAACCAGCAGCGTCAGGGCGATAGCGCGGCAGAGTCCACGCACACTGCGCAATGGCATGGCCGCAGTAGGTGAATATTTCGAACCAACAGCATCTATCCGGATAGGCATCCACGCGTACTCCTTCGTTGGCCCGCATGAAGCATCCCGAGGAATTCATCGGCCACCCGAATAGCTTTCGGAGAATGGCGACGCCAACAGATTGCTGGTGCAGGGCTGTGCATGCTAGCCAGACAACTATTTGGGGATATCTGATTTTGTTCAGGGTGGCAATTTGCAGCGCTATTGCCGTTACCGCGATATCTGCGCACGGAATTCCACACGCGCCGCCAACCGCGCCAAGGCCCGAACCAAGATCAGACCTAAATCAGACCAAGACCAACCAGATCCTGGCCGAGGCCTGCGCTACAGCGTCGCCAGCACCGCCGGCAGCACGCTCGCGCCCAGCAGGCGCGAGCGCTCGGCGCTCCAGCCTTGCAGCGGATCGGGCAGATTGGCGTTGTCCTTGAACGGCATTTCCACCGTGAACGCCAGGCAGCCGAATTGCTGGGCAATCCAGTTGGTGGCCAGGCTCAGATTGGCAGCGCCCGGCGCCACTGGCGCGTAGCCATAGTCGGACTGGAAGTCCGGGCAGGTAGCCACCCAAGTGGAGCGGAACAGCGCTTCCAGCTCTGCCACCCGCGGCGAATAGTTCGGTACACCCTCGGCCCCGACCACGAAGTTATAGGGCAGGACTTCATCGCCGTGCACGTCCAGGCTGCAATCAACGCCGATTTCCAGCATGCGCTGGCGTACCAGAAACACTTCGGGCGACGTTTCCATGCTGGGGTCCAGCCATTCCCGGTTCAGGTTGGCGCCGGCGGCATTGGTGCGCAGATTGCCGAGCACCGCGCCGTCCGGATTCATGTGCGGCACCACATGGAACACGCAGCGCTGGCGCAAGGCGCGCGCCACCGAATCAGCGGCGTCCAGCAGGCGCTCCAGCAGCCCCTCGACAAACCAGGAGGCCATGCTTTCGCCCGGGTGCTGGCGCGCAATCACCCAGACCCGTTTGCGGTCGGCCAACGGCACCGCACTCTCGGCATCGGTGATGCGCAGCAAACTGATGTCACGCCCCAGCACGCTGGCACCCAGACGTTCTTGCTGCACGTAAGGCGAGGCCGTGGCTACCGCCAGCATGTCCAGGTGCTGCTCCCAGGAATAAGGCGCGAAATAGGCAAAGTAAATGCACTGGGCTGCGGGCGTGGTCTGTGCCGTCATCACCTGGCCGTCGAACTGCGTCTCAATGCGAAACCAGTGCTGGCGGTCGAGGCTGGCCAGCACCGCATAGTCCTGCCAGCCTTTCGCATAGGCGCACTGGCCGGCATTCATGAAATGCAGCACCACCGGCAGACCGGCAGCGCCATGCAGGCTGAAATGGAACCACTGGGTGAAGGCACTGGCGTTGTCGCTGCGGATATTGAGCTGGATATTGCGGTGATCGGCCAGGCTCAGCACCTCAATGGCGCCAGAATCAAAAGCGGTAGAAATATGCAGAGGGTTCATGGCAGAGCGCACGCAGGCAGCCGGCAGTTGCGGGAAGCTGCATTGTAGAAGCCGCCCCGGCAACGATAATCCAGGCATGCAAGCTACCCCCACCCCCTCCGGCGCCATCAGCGCCAACGCCTCTGGCACCACCAGTGCCCAAAGCAGCAGCGCCGATTTTTCCAGTCTGCCGCTGTCGCCAGCCATGCTGTCCAACCTGCAGCAACTCGGTTACCAAACCATGACGCCGATCCAGGCCGCCAGTCTGCCAGCTGCCCTCGCCGGCAACGACCTGATTGCGCAGGCCAAAACCGGCAGCGGAAAAACCGCAGCCTTTGCCCTGACGCTGTTGGCGCGCCTGAATCCGCGCTGGTTCGCGGTGCAGGGCCTGGTGTTGTGTCCCACGCGCGAACTGGCGGACCAGGTCACGGTGGAAATCCGCCGCCTCGCGCGCGCCGAGGAAAACATCAAGGTAGTCACGCTGTGCGGTGGCGTTGCACTGCGCGGCCAGCGCGCCTCGCTGGAGCACGGTGCCCACATTGTGGTCGGCACCCCGGGGCGCATCATGGACCACCTGGCGCGCGGCTACCTGACGCTCGAAGGCCTGAATACCCTGGTGCTCGACGAAGCCGACCGCATGCTCGACATGGGCTTTTTTGACGACATCGCCACCGTCGTCAAGCAGGCCCCGCAAGCACGCCAGACCCTGCTGTTTTCCGCCACCTACCCGGAAGGCATCGACAAACTGGCGCGCCAGTTCATGCGCACGCCACAAAAAATCACCGTCGCCGCGCCCGTGGCAGAAAGCACGATTGCGCAACGCTTCTACCAAGTGGAGCGCAGCAACCGCCTGCAAACCGTGGTTCAGTTGCTGCTGCACTTCCGCCCGGTCAGCACGATTGCGTTTTGCAATACCAAACAACAGTGCAAAGACCTGCTGACCCTGCTGCAGGCCCAGGGCCTGCAGGCGCTGGCGCTCTACGGCGAACTGGAACAACGCGAACGCGATCAAGTGCTGGCGCAGTTTGCCAACCGCAGCTGTTCGGTACTGGTGGCCACCGATGTCGCCTCGCGCGGCCTGGACATCACGCAACTCGAAGCCGTGATCAATGTCGACATCACCCCCGACCCGGAAGTCCATGTGCACCGCATCGGCCGCACCGGTCGGGCCGGCGAAGCCGGGCTGGCGCTGAGCCTGGCCAGCATGAATGAAATGGGCGCGGTGGGGAAAATTGAGCAATACCAGAATGCGCCCTCGGTGTGGTATCCACTGACCGATCTGACGCCCAGCAGCCAGGCAGCGCTGCTGCCGCCCATGGCAACGCTACAGATTCTGGGCGGCCGCAAGGAAAAAATCCGCGCCGGTGACGTGCTGGGCGCACTCACCGGCGACGAAGGCGGCCCGGCCTTCACGCGCGAGCAGATTGGAAAAATCCAGGTCACCGAGTTCTGCACCTTTGTCGGGGTGACACGCAATGTGGCGCAAATGGCCTGCGACAAGCTGAATGTCGCACGCGTGAAAGGCAAAAGCGTTAAGGTCCGCCTTTTGTAATCTATGCACCCGCCCGAGCCGCCACCGAACCAGTTTGCGCTGCTGCGCCAGCGCCGCTTTGCGCCGTTTTTCTGGACCCAGTTCCTGGGCGCGGCGAACGACAACCTGTTCAAGTTCGCGCTGGTGGTCATGGTGACCTACCAGCTACAGCTTGACTGGCTGCCGCCGGCCATGGCCGGGCTGGCCATCGGCGCCCTGTTTGTGCTGCCCTTTCTGCTGTTTTCCGCCACCAGCGGACAGTTGGCCGACCACTGGGAAAAATCCGGCCTGATGCGCCTGATCAAAAACCTGGAAATCGCCATCATGCTGCTCGGCGCCTATGGCTTCCTGACTGCGCATATTCCAGTGCTGCTGGCCTGCACCTTCCTGATGGGCCTGCACTCAACCCTGTTCGGCCCGGTCAAATTCGCCTACCTGCCACAGGTGCTGTCCGAGCGCGAACTCACCGGCGGCACCGGCATGGTCGAGATGGGCACTTTTGTCGCCATCCTGCTGGGCCAGCTCGCAGGGGGCCTGCTGGTGGCCACGCCCGGCGTCGGCCACCGCGATGTCGCCATCGGCTGCGTGCTGCTGGCGCTGCTCGGACGGCTCAGCGCCGGTGCCGTGCCGCCAACCCCGGCCACCGATCCGGGCCTGCGCATCCACTGGAACCCGTTCAGCGAAACCTGGCGCAATCTGCGCCTGGCGGCGCAGTACCCGGCGGTGTTCCGCTCGCTGCTGGGCATCAGCTGGATGTGGTTCTTTGGCGCCACCTACCTGAGCCAGTTCCCCAGCCTGGCCAAGGAATTGCTGCATGGCGATGAGCATGTGGCGTCGTTTTTGCTGGTCATTTTCTCCCTCGGCGTCGGGCTCGGCTCGCTGCTGTGCGAGGTGCTGAGCCGGCGCCATGTGGAAATCGGCCTGGTGCCGCTCGGGGCGATCGGCATGAGCGTGTTCTCGATCGACCTGTACTTTGCGCTGCAAGGGCTGCCGCCATCGGCGCCAATGGCACTGTCGGCGTTCCTGCAAATGCGGGCGCATTGGCACGCCATGCTCGATCTGGCCTTGCTGAGCCTGTTCACCGGCATGTACAGCGTACCCATGTATGCCCTGATCCAGCTGCGCAGTCCACGCACGCACCGAGCCCGCATCATTGCCGCCAACAATATTCTGAACGCACTGTTCATGATCGCCAGCGCCCTGATCGCCGCCGCCCTGCTGCGCAGCGGCGTCGGCCTGGCAACCCTGTTCCTGCTCACCGGCCTGGCCAATCTGCTGGTCGCCAGCTATATCTTCCTGCTGGTGCCGGAGTACCTGCTGCGCTGCGTGGCCTGGGTGCTGTCACGCTGCATATACCGCTTCCAGGTCGACGGCGAACAGCACCTGCCCACCGCGGGCGCTGCCGTGTTGGTGTGCAACCACGTCAGCTTTATCGACGCCATTCTGCTGATGGCGGCCAGCCCACGGCCCATCTACTTCCTGATGGACCAGCGCATTTTTCAGGTGCCGCTGCTGGGCTGGCTGTTCCGCCTGGGCAAGGCAATTCCGGTAGCGCCGCGCCAGCAAGATGAAGCCGCCTATGTCCGCGCCATGGCAGCGGCCGACCAGGTCCTCGCCAGCGGTGACCTGCTGTGCATCTTCCCCGAAGGCGCCATCACCCGCGATGGCCAGTTGCAGGCCTTCAAGGGCGGCGTCCTGAAAGTTGTGCAGCAGCGCGCCCAGGCCGGCCAACCGGTGCCGCTGATCCCGATGGCGCTGAACAACCTCTGGGGTTCCTTCTTCAGCCGCGTCGAGCAGGGCAAGGCCATGGTGCGGCCGTTCCGGCGTGGCCTGTGGAGCCGGGTTGGCCTGCAGGTCGGCGCGCCGCTGGACGGCAGCAGCCTGTCGCTCGATGCATTGCAGGCCCAGGTGCGCGCCCTGATGCGTCCGCTGTAAGGCAAATTCCTACACGCTTTCCAGCCAGATACCGACTCCGAAAGCGCTGGCGCCTGGGTACATTGTCCCTACGCGCCAAACCAACGGAAGGCGCTTCATAAACCGGAGAAGCAGCATGAAAGATACCGCCCTTGCCCTGAACCCCTTCAGTCTCATGATGGAGCCTGAGCTGGTCCTGCAGACCATGGAACGGTCCCAGCAACTGCGTGGCCTGCGCCGGCGCAAACTGCGTCCGCTGGACAAGCCCCTGATTCCCTACACCCAGGAAGCACTGGCTGCGCGCGCCGCCTACGACGCCGCAATTGACGCCGAAGACTTCGAAGCCAACGCCAACAACTACCTGCTGAACTGAGCCGGCCGGGCCACTGCCCGACCCCGGCTGCGTATACTTTGGACTGCCCATCCGCAGGAGTCCCGATGCGATCGATCTACCGTGACTTTGACAGCCAGGCCGCCATCGACGCCCAGTACAACCCTTCGCTGCCGCTAAGCGACCCGACCGAACCCGATCGCCATTACAGCGGCGTTGCACAGCTGGCGCGCACCAGTCTGCATTGTGTGCTGGACTTGCCCTATGGCCCGACCCGCGCCGAGACACTGGACCTCTTCCCCGCCGCCCAGCCCCAGGCCCCGGTGTTTGTGTTCTTCCATGGCGGCTACTGGCGCGCCCTGTCGAGCAAAGAATTCAGCGGCGTCGCGCTCGGCCTGCAGCCGCTGGGCATCACCACGGTGGTGGTCAACTATGCGCTGTGCCCGCACGTCAGCCTGGACGAAATCGTGCGCCAGACGCGGGCCGCCCTGGCCTGGACCGTGCGCAACATCCAACACTATGGCGGCGACCCGCAACGGATCGCCATTGGCGGCCATTCGGCCGGCGCCCATTTGTGTGCCATGGCACTGCAAACCGCATGGGAACAGGATTACGGCCTGCCGCAAGACCCGTTTGTCGCCGCCTTGCCGTTCAGCGGCCTGTATGACCTGGAACCCTTGCGCTACAGCTATCTGCAGCCGCAGATCCAGCTCGACGAGGGCACACTGCGGCGCAATTCGCCGGCTTTTCTGGTGCGCCGCTGCCGCACCCCGCAGTGGATTACCTGGGGGGCCAATGAAAGCAGCGAATTTGCGCGCCAGTCGGCGCTCTACCAGCAGGCTTGGCTGGCGCAGGGCAACCGTGCCGAATTGGCGCCAATCGCTGCGGCCGACCACTTCAGCGTCATCCACGGACTGGAACACACAGACAGCGCCGTCTGCCGTTGGCTGGCGCAACAACTGCAGGTCTGAAAAACGCCCGGCAATCTATTCAACGCCGTGCCGGCCACCCATCGATTTGTAGCATGAGCAGGCCACCGCACGCAGGCCGGCGCCGTCAACGATGTCGATCGAGCCGCGGCTGTAGTCAATCAGTTCACGCAGCTTGAGTGCGTGCGCTGCATTGGTCACGCCGACCCGGCGCACCCCCAGCAAGTTGCCCAGGGTTTCATGGGTCATATGGAAGTGGTCGGAGGACAGGCGGTCACGCGTCATGAGCAGCCAGCGTGCCAGACGCACCTCAATCACATGGAAGCGGTTGCAGGCAGCGGTCTCGGCGATCTGGGTCTGCAGTGTTTGCACAAACTTGAGACAGGCCGTGCGCAAGGCGACACAGTCGCGGAACTCGCGGGTGAATACCTTGGCCTTCATGCGCATGGCCGTTCCAGGGCTTTGCACCATGACACGCTCGGCCGACACTTCGGCGCCCATGGCGCAGTGGGCACTGGTCATGCCTTCACGCCCGACCAAACCGACCGCGAACTCATTCGTGTCATCCACCGACATCACCAGAGAAACCAGTGCGTCGTTCAGGAAATACACATAAGAGAACGGTGCCCCCGCTTCGCACAGCACATCGCCCACTGCGAGTGCCACGTGCTCCAGACTCTTCGATACGTGCTGGTAGTCGCTGCGTGGCAGGGCGGCGAGAATTTTGTTCGCGACTGGCAATTGACTCGAAAGCATGCGGTTCTTCACTAATTAACTGGTACTGCCTACCCCGACGTCCCAACGACCACGAAGCTATGACGAAACGCACGAGACTACGACAGAACGATGAATTTGTGGGCATGTGTACGAGAGCGTACAGATTGAATTGCATAACGTGGCTATTGCTGCTTATTTGACGCCGCATATCGCTGCGCCAACGCTTTTAAACGAACACTTCGACCGTTTTGCGCTGCTGCGGGCAGGCGCAAAAACGGGCATGTGTGCGATTGCGCACAGTCCGGACCTGCACTGGATACAGCCCACTTCGCGCTGCATAAACGCCCCGCTGACACGCCATTTCGGGAAACATTGTTCAGAAGTTAGGCAAAATGTTTGCTTCCTTCGCCATTTGAGAGGCGTAAACTCTCAGAAAAATCAGAACGAAAAAGACGCTCGACCGAGCGAGACGAGGAACAACGTGAGCATCCAATGGAGCGATAGCTACAAGATCGGCAACGCCGAGATCGACGCCCAACACGAGGAGTTGTTCCGCCGTGCCAACCAGTTTCTGGAAGCCACTGGCAAGCCGGCGCTGGTAGCCTTTGCCATCAGTCTGTACAAATACACGCGCAGCCATTTTGCGCAAGAAGAGCAGCTGATGATCGAGATCCAGTATCCCGACTACCAGATCCACAAGCAGCAGCACGAAGCGCTGATCCTGAAGCTTGACGCCCTGACCCGCAACATCACCGACGACGCGCTGAACAAGGCCGAGTTTGCCGAATTCATCGGTTACTGGCTGCTCAAGCACATTGCCAGCACCGACACCAAGCTGGCCGCCCACATCAACCAATCCTGAAATCCCGCCGGCCCGCGCAAGCGGCGCAGCGTGGGGGCTGCAAAAATTTCCCTTAGGGCTTGGCCCGGGGAAATTAGCCCCCTCGGGGGGCAGCGACCCGCGCAGCGGTGGAGCGTGGGGGCTACAAAAATTTCCCGTAGGGCTTGGCCCGGGGAAATTAGCCCCCCTGGGGGGCAGCGACCCGCGCAAGCGGCGCAGCGTGGGGGCTACAAAAATTTCCCGTAGGGCTTGGCCCGGGGAAATTAGCCCCCTCGGGGGGCAGCGACCCGCGCAAGCGGCGCAGCGTGGGGGCTACATGTTTCGGCGATACTGACCACCCACCTCGAACAGCGCCGTCGTAATCTGCCCCAGCGAGCAAACCCGCACCGCGTCCATCAGCACTTCGAACACATTGCGGTTTTCAATCACCGCCTGCTGCAGGGCTTTGAGCATCGCCGCCGACTTGTCGGCATGGCGCGCATGGAAGGCTTCCAAACGGGCCAGCTGGCTCTGCTTCTCCTCATCAGTAGAACGTGCCAGCTCCAGCTTGTCCATCACGGCATCGCCATGCGGGTTGCGAAAGGTGTTCACGCCAATGATCGGATACTCGCCGGTGTGCTTGAGCATCTCGTAGTGCATCGATTCGTCCTGGATCTTGCCGCGCTGGTAGCCGGTTTCCATGGCACCCAGCACGCCACCGCGCTCAGCAATGCTCTCAAATTCCTTGAGCACCGCTTCTTCCACCAGCTCGGTCAGCTCTTCAATAATGAAGGCGCCCTGGTTCGGGTTCTCATTCTTGGCCAGGCCCCACTCGCGGTTGATGATCAGCTGGATCGCCATGGCGCGGCGCACCGACTCTTCGGTCGGCGTGGTAATGGCCTCGTCGAAGGCATTGGTGTGCAGGCTGTTGCAGTTGTCGTAAATCGCAATCAGCGCCTGCAGCGTGGTGCGGATGTCGTTGAACTGGATTTCCTGCGCGTGCAGACTGCGGCCGCTGGTCTGGATGTGGTATTTGAGTTTCTGGCTGCGCTCGTTGGCGCCGTATTTTTCTTTCATCGACACCGCCCAGATGCGGCGAGCCACGCGCCCCAGCACGGTGTATTCGGGGTCCATGCCGTTGCTGAAGAAGAAGCTCAGGTTGGGCGCGAAGTCGTCAATGTGCATGCCACGTGCCAGATAGGCTTCCACAAAGGTGAAGCCATTGGACAACGTGAACGCCAACTGCGAGATCGGGTTCGCTCCGGCTTCGGCAATGTGGTAACCGCTGATCGACACGCTGTAGAAATTGCGCACGTCGTGGTGCACAAAGTACTGCGCAATATCGCCCATCACCTTGAGGCTGAACTCGGTGCTGAAGATGCAGGTGTTCTGGCCCTGGTCTTCCTTCAAAATGTCGGCCTGCACCGTGCCGCGCACATTGGCCAGCACCCATTCCTTGATCTTGGCGGTTTCGGTTTCGGTCGGTTCCCGGCCGTTGTCGGCCTTGAACTTGTCGATGTTCTGGTCCATGGCGGTGTTCATGAACATGGCCAGAATCGAAGGCGCCGGGCCGTTGATCGTCATGGACACGCTGGTGGCCGGGTTGCACAGGTCAAAGCCGCCGTACAGCACTTTCATGTCGTCCAGCGTGGCAATCGACACGCCGGAGTTGCCGACCTTGCCGTAGATGTCGGGACGGCGGTCTGGGTCGTGGCCGTACAGCGTGACCGAGTCGAAAGCGGTGGACAGGCGTTTGGCCGGCATGCCTTCGCTGAGCAGCTTGAAGCGGCGGTTGGTACGGAAGGCGTCGCCTTCACCGGCGAACATGCGTGTCGGGTCCTCGCCCTCGCGCTTGAAGGCGAAGGTGCCGGCGGTGTACGGATAGCTGCCGGGTACGTTGTCGAGCATCAGCCATTTCAGGATTTCGCCGTGGTCTTCGTACTGCGGCAAAGCCACCTTGCGGATGGTGGTGCCGCTGAGCGACTTGCTGGTCAGCGCGGTGCGGATTTCCTTGTCGCGGATTTTCACCACGTATTCGTCACCGGCGTAGGCCTTCTGCATTTCTGGCCACTGTTGCAGCAGCTTGCGCGCCGCGCCGTCCTGCATGCCTTCGCGCTGCTGCGCCAGATCGATCGCGGCCTCGGCGGCGCGGGCGCGGTCCGGCTTGGCAACTTCGAGCATGCTGGCCGCCGCGCGCAATTGCTGAATTTCACGCGCCAGGCGGGCCTGGGCCCGCGCCCGCGCCTTGTAGCCACGCACGGTTTCGCTGATTTCCGCCAAATAGCGCGTGCGTGCCGGCGGCACCACTGGCATCTGGTTGCTGCTGTGGCGCACGTTCACCTTGGGCAGCAGGCCTGCTGCCTTCACCGTCAGGCCCAGCGCCTGCAGACGCGGCAGCAAAGCCTGGTACAGCGCTGTCACGCCATCGTCGTTAAAGCGCGCCGCCATGGTGCCGAACACCGGCATCTGTTCGGCCGGCGTGGTCCAGGCTTCCTTGTTGCGCTGCACCTGCTTGGCCACATCGCGCAGCGCGTCGCTGGCACCCTTGCGGTCAAACTTGTTGATGGCCACAAACTCGGCAAAGTCCAGCATGTCGATTTTTTCCAGCTGGCTGGCGGCGCCAAACTCCGGCGTCATCACATACATCGGCACATCCACGTGCGGCACGATGGCGGCGTCGCCCTGGCCGATACCGGAGGTCTCCACCACGATCAGATCAAAGCCGGCCACCTTGCAGGCGGCAATCACTTCCGGCAAGGCGGCACTGATTTCGGAACCGAAGTCGCGCGTCGCCAGCGAGCGCATGAACACGCGCGGGCCTTGCTGCCAGGGGTTGATGGCGTTCATGCGGATGCGGTCGCCCAGCAGCGCGCCACCGCTCTTGCGGCGTGAGGGGTCAATCGAAATCAGGGCCACGCGCAGGCTGTCGCCCTGGTCCAGGCGCAGACGCCGAATCAACTCGTCCGTCAGTGAGGACTTGCCGGCGCCGCCGGTTCCGGTAATGCCCATCACGGGCACCGGACGCTGGCTGGCTGCGGCCGCTATCTGCGCCGTCAGCGCGGCATCGGCCTTGCCTGCCTCCACGGCCGTAATCCATTGCGCCAGCGCGCGCCAGCTGGCTTCGGTATGGCCCTGGATGGCAGCCAGCTCGGTCGGCGCCAGGGCGCTCAGGTCCTGGTCGCAGCGTTGCACCATTTCACCGATCATGCCCTGCAGCCCCATGCGCTGGCCGTCTTCCGGGCTGAAGATGCGGCCCACGCCGTAGTCCTGCAGTTCGCGAATCTCCGAGGGAACAATCACGCCGCCGCCGCCGCCAAACACCTGGATGTGGGCGCCGCCACGGCTGCGCAGCAGATCGACCATGTACTTGAAATACTCCACGTGCCCGCCCTGGTAAGAGCTGATGGCAATGCCTTGCACATCTTCCTGCAGCGCAGCCGTCACCACATCGTCGACGCTGCGGTTGTGGCCCAGGTGAATGACCTCGGCGCCCATGCCCTGCAAGATGCGGCGCATGATGTTGATGGCGGCGTCGTGGCCGTCAAACAGACTGGCGGCGGTGACAAAACGCACCTTGTTACCTGGACGGTAATTGGCCAGGGCCTTGAATTCTGCGGATAAGTCAGTCATGGTCTCAGTCTCTTCTCTTATTTTCGGCAGCCCCGGGGAGAGGTCGCGCGGTTGACGTTTACGTAAACGTCAACTGTAATCGATTTAGACTTCGGCCAGCTGACAACTATTCATCGGCCTTTCTGCGCCACTGGCGTCGGGCCCGGACTTCCTGCTGGCGCTGCAGGTGCTGCTGAAACGCCTGGCGCCGCTGCTGGCGGCGTTGGTGGCGCGCCAGCACATCCTCCAGATGCTCGCCCATGTGCAGGAAACCGCGTTTGCGCATGCGTTCCTCAATGTGCTCGCGCAC
>CAIUDG010000128.1 GCA_903897925.1 uncultured beta proteobacterium
AGCTGAGGAGACAATCTCTTGCACAGTTCTATCAAAAACTAACAACCAAGTTTAAGCCAATGGTTGAAAAACTTAATGATGATGCCAAAGAATTAGGAACATCAAGCCAAGTAATACTAAATAACTATGTAAAACTTTGAATTAATATATAATATAATATTATATAATGAATCAATACAATCAAAGAATAGCTCAGATGTTAAGACATGATATAGACGCAATGATTAAGAAACATCCAGACCCGATAATGTTTAATTCTAGTGCTCAAGACTCTTTATTTGATAAACCAACAATGAGAGGAGGAAAAGTACAGAAGCGGAAGCGCCCACAAAAAAGCCCGCAAGCGCGGGCTTTCTGCAGACGGAGAAGTGCGCCCCTCAATCCTGCAACAAGGACAAATCGCGCACCGCACCCTTGTCAGCCGACATCACCAACTTGGCATACGCCCGCAGTGCAGCCGACACCTTGCGCGGACGCGGCAACGCCGGCTTCCAGCCCTTTGCGTCCTGCGCAACACGGCGCCGTGCCAATTCTTCATCGCTCAACAGCACATTGATCGAACGCTGAACGATGTCAATGCGAATACGGTCGCCCGTCTGCACCAGACCAATCGCACCACCAGCCGCCGCTTCGGGCGAACAGTGGCCAATCGACAAACCGGAAGTGCCACCCGAAAATCGACCATCGGTCAGCAGCGCGCAAGCCTTGCCCAAACCCTTGGACTTGATATAGCTGGTGGGGTAAAGCATCTCCTGCATGCCAGGGCCGCCCTTAGGGCCTTCATAGCGCACGATCACCACATCACCCGCCTTGACCTGGTCGTTCAAAATGTGTTCCACCGCCTCGTCCTGGCTCTCCACCACATGCGCCGGGCCTTCAAACACCATCAGGCTGTCGTCCACACCCGCGGTTTTGACGACGCAACCATTGAGCGCAATATTGCCAGTCAGCACCGCCAGGCCACCCTCTTGCGAAAAAGCGTGCGCGTTGGAACGGATACAGCCTTCAGCACGGTCAATATCCAGACTCGGCCAGCGCGTGTTCTGGCTGAACGCCACCTGGGTCGGAATACCAGCCGGGCCGGCCATGTAGAAGGTCTTCACAGCGTCCGAAGGATTGCGCGCAATGTCCCACTGGTCCAGCGCATCCTTCAGCGTCTTGCTGTGCACCGTCGGCACGTCGGTGTGCAGCTTGCCGGCACGGTCCAGTTCGCCCAAGATGCCATAGATGCCGCCAGCACGGTGCACATCTTCAATGTGGTATTTGTTGGTGTTGGGTGCCACCTTGCACAGCTGCGGCACGGCGCGCGACAGGCGGTCAATGTCGGCCATGGTGAAGTCGATCTCGGCCTCCTGCGCAATCGCCAGAATGTGCAAGATGGTGTTGGTGGAGCCGCCCATGGCGATGTCCAGCGTGATCGCATTCTCAAACGCCTTGAAGCCCACCGAACGCGGCAGGATGCTGCTGTCGTCCTGCTCGTAATAGCGCTGGCACAGCTCCACGGCCAGACGCCCGGCGCGCTTGAACAGTTGTTCACGGTCGGCATGCGTTGCCACCACGGTGCCGTTGCCAGGCAACGCCAGGCCGAGCGCTTCGGTCAGGCAGTTCATGGAGTTGGCGGTGAACATGCCGGAACACGAACCGCAGGTCGGGCAGGCGGCGCGTTCCACTTCGGCGACATCGGCGTCGCTGACCTTGCTGTCGGCCGCCATCACCATGGCGTCGATCAGGTCGAGCTTTTTGAATTCAATGGTTTGCGTGACGGGGTTGGCGAGCTTGACCTTGCCGGCTTCCATCGGCCCACCCGAGACGAACACCACCGGAATATTCAAGCGCATTGCCGCCATCAGCATGCCGGGCGTGATTTTGTCGCAGTTGGAGATGCATACCATGGCGTCGGCGCAGTGGGCGTTGACCATGTATTCGACGCTGTCGGCAATGATGTCGCGGCTGGGCAGCGAATACAGCATGCCGTCATGGCCCATGGCAATACCATCGTCCACAGCAATGGTATTGAATTCCTTGGCGACGCCGCCGGCAGCCTCGATCTCGCGCGCCACCAGCTGGCCCAGGTCTTTCAGGTGCACGTGGCCGGGCACAAACTGCGTGAACGAGTTGACCACCGCAATGATGGGTTTGCTGAAATCGTCGTCCTTCATGCCAGTGGCTCGCCACAGCGAGCGGGCGCCCGCCATATTGCGGCCGGCGGTGGAAGTTTTGGAGCGGTATTGGGGCATTCTGAAACCTTTCGGACTGGCTGCCGCCAGGTACACAGTTGTCCTGGCGGCTGCGGGAATTGGCGATTTTATGACGCGGCAGGCGGAGCCGTAGCGGCGGCCTGCGCGCCGGGCTAGACCAGGGGCGGCAAATCGGGCGCTGCGTCGTCGGCGCCGTGGCGCTTGGCCAGTCGCGCCTGGATATTCGCCAGGCTCGGCAGCGCCGCCGCCTGAACGCCGTGGTAGCCGGGCAAACCTGCGGCCGCAGGCGCATGGGCCAGCAATACCGCCTGGTGAATGGCCTGCGCCAGTTGTGCCTGACAAATCAGCGGCCGCGCCACCTTGTCACGGAAATAGTCGGCCCAGAGGAACTCGGTGAACGGCACATCCACCTTGTCATACGCGCCGGCTTTGCGTGCCAACCCAGCCAGACTGCGGTAGGGGTCGTCCACCAGTGCCGACAAATAGCGGGGAATGGCGCTGACGCGCTGGCCCTGTCCGTCATAGGGGTGGCTCAGGTGGTGCTCCTCCAGCTTGGCGAAAAACTGCGCCATGCTCAAATCATGGTGGGTGGACAAATCTTTAACGATCTGGAAACTGCAGGCGCGGTAGGGATTGGCAGCCGCCGGTTCGGCGCTGGCATCCCATTCATCGGCCAGCTTCACCAGGGCCAGTCCCATGTGGTGGTGGTCAGTCAGGTACATCCGGCCATCGGGACCCAGCACCGCAGGTATCGGGTGGCCCTTCAGGTATTTTTCCAGGTTGCCGGGTTTTTGCGCGCGTTCGCGCAGTTCCTGCATTTTCAAATCGACTTCCAGATAACCCACCGAACATTGGGTTGGCCGCATCACATCGGTACTGGTCCAGTGCACCTTGCTGTCCATGGTTTGACTTGCGCTCCTTCTATGCCACCGGGGAATCGGCGACCGGCCTCAGTGTAAGTGCTCCGGGCGCACGGCGCGGCGGTCCTGGCCCCGCCAGCCGGCGCATAAAAAAAGCGGCAACGCGCAGCGACCGGTGCCGCGCATTGCCGCTTGCAGTCGGCAGCAGACCAGGGTCTGCCGCAACGCCTGCTTAGAAGTCGAGTGTCAAAGTCACCATCACACTGCGTCCTGGAACCACCGTCAGCAAATCGGTATTGCTCGGTGCAGCGCCCGTGGAGCCGGCGGCTGGCGAAGCAATACCAGTGATCGCATGCGAGTCCAGCAAATTGTTGACGCCCACTTGGACCTTCGCTTGCTTGGTGAGCGGATTCGGCGACTTCACGGTGTAGTTAACAAACATATTCCACAGCACGACTGGCGCGATGTTGAATGCCTCGTGGTTGCCCGCCTTGTCGTCTGCAAACATCTGGCCAACCCGGTTCGCGGAAAGGCTCACGTCCCAGACATCTTTCACATAGGTCAGCTGCACCGTTTCGGTATCCGACGGTGCACCGGCAACCCACATGCCAGTGTCATATTTGACGCTGCCGAGCGAACCGTTCATGTACAGATTGAAGCCGTTACCGAGCACCACGCTGGATTCCAGCTCCAGGCCCTGGCTGACTTCGGTGCCGCTCAACACATAGCCCACATTGCCATTGGCATCCGGTGGCAAAGCGGTATAGCTGCCGTCCAGTGTGATCTGGTAGATATCAGCAGCAAAGGTGTATTGCGGTGCGTTCCACACCGTGCCGAATTGCAATCCGGTGGAACGGGTTGCCTTGGGCGCTGGATTGACCGCCGCATTCTTCACGTCAAATACGCTGGTGCTGGGGATCTGGTCGCCCGCAGAATACTGGCCATACAAAGACCAGTTCGGCTGCAACATGTAGTGAACATCCAAGGACGGCAGCCAGTCGGTATAGGTGATCGAATTGGCCAGCGTTGACGCACCGCCGGTGGCCGAGGTGGTCACACCGTTGACCACTGGTCCGGCCGTTCCGCCCAGCAGACCGACGGCGCCGCCGTTGTCCTGCGCATGGACGAAATCTTGCGTATAGGACGCATACTTCACACCCGGCGTGACCTTCAGACGGTCATTGATCTTGAACTCGTACTCAGCATAAGGCTGCGCCGTAGTGGTGGTGTAGTTTTCAGAAAAGTTTGGCAGTGGCTCATCGGTCCAGGTGAGCGGATTGGTTGGGCTCTGGAAACGATAGCTGCGCGCTTGTTCCAGCCACAGGCCGGTACGCAAAGTTCCGGTACCAGTTTCTTCGCTCATGCGCAGCAAGTTGCCGTTGGTAATGTAGGAATTGAGCTTGTCGGTGCCGGCCACCGCAATGTTGCCATTCACTGGCAGGGCTGCAGCCGAGTTGGCGTAATTTTGCTTGTTGTGGTACGAATAGCGGTACAACTTGTCGTCCACCACCCAGCCATTGTCGAGCTTGGTGTTCAGTCCGAGGTATTCAAAGTCGGTCTGAATGTCATAGAAGTTGAAGCCGTAGTAGTTGCCAAGCGCTGCGTTCGAACTCAGCATGTCAACGTAGTCACCAGCGTTGTAGTTCAAGCGCGTCACGCCCTTGATATTCGGTGTGTTGTTTTTCAATTCCAGCATGGACGCAAACAGCGTGTAGGTTGTGTCCGCGTTTTCGGCGTACTGGTATTTCGCAGAGCCCGCCAGGCGTGCCTGTTTGTTCAAAATTTCATAGCCGCTGGAGTTCATTCCCTGCAGGTTGAACATCAGGCTGGACTTGCCTTCTTCACCAAACTGGCCGGTCTGGTGCTCGATACCGAGCACGCTGGTTTCCCAGGATCCATAGGTTGCCATGACACTGGTCACGGGTTCCGCTTCCAATTTGCGCGAGCGCAAATCAACGTTGCCACCGAAAGTGGCCTGACCAATGGTGGCGGCCGTTCCGGGGCTGCGGTCAATCACTGCACCACCGAGGAAATCGTCCGGGAAGAAGACCCAGGAATGGTGGCTGACACCGTTCGTGTCGTTGAAGGGAATGCCTTCAAAACTCAGCACCATATTGCTGTCGCTCAGACCGCGCACCGTCACTTTGGCGTCGCCCAGACCGACACCGTTGGGGGTGTAGCTAAAGGCACCGGGGGTCATGGAAATCGCCTGCGTGTAGTCGCCCAGCGGCGTCATGTAGTCGCGAATTGCCTTGTCGCTGACGATCGACGTGGCAGTGCGTGCGTCCAGCGAACTCTGCGATGGAGCCACTTCGCTGGCTTCCAGCGTCACAGGTGCCACGCCGGTGATTTCAACCGGCTTGAGTTGCACTTTGGAATCGGATTGAGCCTGCGCCGCGGCAGCCATGCAAAGCAGGGCCACTGCGCCAGAAATACGCGCCAGCTTGGCTGGCGTCCGATGCATCGGATAGGTCTTTTTCATAATGAGTTTTCAGGAAGTGGAAAGCGTCAACCAGCTGGAGCCCACCAGCCCCTACCGCTTCATCACCACCCAAGGTCTGGAAAGCGCCACCAAGCATTCCGGATTGCTCGACACGATTGACTTCAACACCTGGGTCACGCTGAATATCCAGCGTGCGGTCGGACGCATTCAAAGCAATCTGCACGAAGGTCTTTCGCTGCTCGCAACGGTGGGCTCCACGGCACCATTTGTCGGCTTGTTCGGCACCGTCTGGGGCATCTACAACGCCCTGGTCAGCATCGGCCTGTCGGGCCAGGCCAGCATCGACAAGGTGGCCGGACCGGTCGGCGAATCGCTGATCATGACCGCCATCGGACTGGCGGTGGCGGTGCCTGCAGTACTTGGCTACAACCTGCTGGTACGACGCAACAAAATGATGATGGAAACCGTCCACTCATTTGGCAGTGATCTGCATGCGGTACTGCTCGCCGGTGACGCACGCGGCTAAGCTGGACCTGGCAGATGGCGATTCAATTTCAACAGGACAGCGAAGAAACAGAGATCAGCACCATCAACACCACGCCACTGGTGGACGTGATGCTGGTGCTGCTCATCATCTTCCTCATCACCATTCCGGTTGCCACCAGTTCGGTGGCGGTGCAGCTGCCCAAGCAACGCGTTGAAATACGCGAAGTCAGCCCCAACGATGTGGTGATATCGGTGGACCAGAACGGCCACATTTACTGGCATGACCATCCGCTGCAAAACGCCGCCGAACTGAGTGGCCGGCTGCGCGAAGCGGCGGCCCGTCAACCACAACCCACCATCCACGTGCGTGGCGACCAGCGTGCACGCTATGACGGCATTGGCCGAATTCTGTATGCCTGCCAGGTGGCCGGCATCGCCAAGGTCAGCTTCATCACAGAACCACCCGCCGCAGGAGGCTAGCAGCACCATGGCCATTGCAATGCCCACCTCCGGTGGCGACGAACCGGAAGAAATTCTGGACATCAACACCACACCGCTGATCGACGTCATGCTGGTGCTGCTGGTGATGCTGATCATCACCATTCCGATCCAGCTCCACGCGGTGAAGCTGGAGCTTCCGGTCGCACACACCGCGGCCAACCCGGTGAAGCCGGAATTGATTCGCATCGATATAGATGCAAGCAACCAGATTTTCTGGCAAGGCGAAGCGGTCAGTACCGACAAGCTCGACGAATACATGCGCAACACGGCACAACTGCAACCGCAGCCGGACCTGCACTTGCGCACAGACAAGAATGCCAGCTACACCGTTTTCGCCGATGTGCTGGCGGCCTCACGCCGGCAGGGCCTGACCCGTATTGCGGTGGTCGGTGCCGAACAATTTGCCCCCTGAACCATGTACGCAAATACGCTCTCCTACCAAGACACTCCACAACGCGTTTCCGGCTTTGCGCTGGTGCTGGTGTTCCATCTGTTCCTTGGCTGGCTGCTGCTTTCCGGCACCGCCAGCAAGGGCTTGCAATTGCTGGTCAAGCCACTCACTGCGGTGGTGATTCAGGAAGTTCATATTGCGCCACCACCGCCCCCACCGCGCCAGCCCAAACCGACCCCGCCGCGCCCGGCCGACTTCATTCCGCCGTCTGAAAGCACAGTGCCCGTCCCGTCGAACTTTGTACTGGAGTCGGCCCCGGTGCCGGCACCGCAAGCTACCACCGCACCAGTGGCCAAAGCTGTCGAAGCACCGGCAGCACCAGCACCCGCAGCCGAGCCCGCACAGGTCGATATGGCCATCGCATGCCCCAGCCAGGTCGCACCAGAAATGCCACGCAAGGCGCTGGTCGAAGGTGTCCAGGGGGTAGTGAAGGCGCAGGTGCTGATTGCCGAGGGCGCGGTGCGTGAGGTTACGATTTTGTCGGGCCCGCGTATTTTTTATCCGGCGGTGAAGACCGCCATGCTGCAATACAAATGCACGTCACTGCGCAACGCGGTAACGGCAATTCAGGAATTCAACTTCCGCGTGCAGCGCTAAACCCAGCCGCCGGCAAGCCGGCTGGGTTGGCGCGCTGGCTTAAGGTTTGCCAGGCGTCAGCGGCATGAAGCGCTGCAATTCGGCACGTGCAGCAAGCATCTCTTGCTGGTATTGCGGCTTGTTGACCATGGCCGCATGTATCGAATAGGCCAGCACCTTGCTGGCTTGGATATCGCTGCGGAAATGCACGCCGCAAAGCAGGCGGTTGTTGGCGTATTCATCGGCCCTGGCGAGCAGCACATCGCGCATCTGCGGCGCAACATCGATCAAACTCAATGCCAGCATATAGCCGGAAGTGGCGTGGCCGCTGGGATAGGAATCGTTGACTGTCTTGGTCTTGCACACCGGATGCAGTGCCGGATCCAGGTTATAGGGTCGCACCCGCGAAAACACCTGCTTGAGTGGCGTGGTATTCACCCCTTCGTCATTTTTCACGTGGGCCGCAAACGCAGCCATCAGCGGCAGCTGTTGGGCATTGAACCAGTCACCCATCTGGGCCTGGAATAGAAACATATTTTCGGTCGCTTCATCTTTGCGCACCCGCTCCACCTGTTGTTCCGTGCGCACCCCTTCAAGCTGCCGCAATTCGGCCAGTTCGGCACGGGTTTGTGCGGAATCTGCCGCAGGTGGCGTTGGCAACAACTGCACCACCCGAATTTCATCGGGGCCCACAAAGGCGGGCTCCTTGGCCTGGGCAACGCCAAGCTGCAAGATGGCAAGACAAACCGAGCTGATCAGAAAACGCTGCATGAAATATTCCTGTCGAAGTGAAAAATAAGGGCGGATTTAAAAATCCAGTCCTGGCAGAACCGCAGTTCCCTCCACCACGACCGAATGCAGCAGGCTGGGGTCCAGCTCCAGGAAGCGCAATATCGAAGGCGCCACCTGGGTCAGCACGACCGGTGTCGCCACCTAGCTGCCTGGCAGTGCCGGGTTGGCAATCAACAAAGGAACGTGGCTGTCATCGGCGGCGTTGCCACCATGCTCCTGGTCCTTCTTTTTGCTGCTGCTATAAATGACACCCGGATTCGGCTGGACGATGATGTCCGGTGCGCGGCCCTCGGCCGGGTCGCCGAAGCGTTTCGCCAACTCGGCGCCGGACAGGATATACGCCTGCGCCGCATCGGCACAGATACCGTTACCGGTGCAACCCGCGTTGGCACGCAACACTTGCACCGCCTCGGCCGTGCGTGACGGGTCCGCCAGCCAGATCAATCCAACATCATCGGTTTGCACCATGCCCGTGGCAACTCGCCCTGATCCATCATTGGGGTTGCCCGATGCCGGCTTGAACTGGCCAAAGGCACCCTTGGCATCCAGAAATTGGTGCGTTTGCAACAACGCGGTCAGGGTGTCGCCACGCCGCACCAAGCTAGCGTGGTCGGTCGGTGACTGACCATGTTTGGAGGTCAGGATCAATACCGTCGACTGTTCCAGGTTCTGCTGCCGCAAGGCAGCCTGTATTTGCGCCAGCGCAGTGTCCAGATAGCGTATCGCAGCTGCGACATCGGGCCCGGGAGTGAAATGGCTATCGCGATAACCGCCGCCCTGCGCAAATGGCGTCTTCTGGGCCACACTCAATGTTTGAAAGTTGCTACCAAACAGCACCGGCACCAGCCCCAAAGAATTTCCGGCAGAGTCCTTGCCCTGAATCTGGTTCAACACTATTTTCAGATGCAGGTCATCAAATGCCTCGGTGTGCAAATACGCTGGCTGCAGGCCATCGATCGACTGGGTGTAGTCCTTGCCCGCGTTACCCCGGGGATCGATCGAATTGATTTCCGTGCGGGCCATGTCATCGACCCCTTTGCCGGACGGTCCGTTGACCCAGTCGTAGGCCCAGGCGTGCTTGTCGGTATAGGCGGTACGGGCGCTTGGACGCTGCGCTTTTACAACTTCAAACACCGTATTCGTCTGCAAATAGTTGTGTGGATAGACCGGCAGACATTCCTGCCCGACCCGGGCCCTGGGTATCGCCTGCGGATTAAAACCGCCACCACCGTCCAGATGCTTCAGCACGCCGCCGTCTTTTCCATCCCGCCCGACGGACTCATCCAGCACCATGTTCCAACCGGTTTTTCCAGTGCAATGAAGATCGGACGGCGCATACAGCGTGCGGTCGTAGCTGACATCGTAAAACAAGCCGGTACTGCGGGGCGTGCCGCCGGTGATCAGGGCCGCCAGTCCAGGGAAAGAATCCGAAAGACCTGGCGTATAGGCCTCCTGGTACATGACCCCCGCGCGCGCCAGCGCGGCAATCGCCGGACAACTATGGTCCTTGATACAGCGCTCGACATCTTGCTGGTGCATGCCGTCAAAGCTGAGCAGCAGCACGTGCTGCGCCGTCAGCGGTGTTGCCGCGCAAACCGATAAAACACTGAATAAAAATGCAAAAACACGGACCCGCAGGCCATTCACCATTCGACTGTTCATTGCGTTCCGTTCTATAACGACGAGCGCTGAATGTAGACATTGGCGATGAACCATTTATGACATCATCCGCTTGTCACATCCGACTGCTATCGTTGCCAGCGCTGCCCTTATGGCGCTTGATTTTTTTCACACTGCTGCAGCTGGCAGCGCCGTTACACCTGCCTATCCATGGAACTGTCGATGCACTCCAAAGGCCACGTCAACTTCGGCAGGAAAGTAGCGTGCGTAGTACTTTTTTGCTTGTCCTCACTGGTGCTGGCCGCCGCGCCCGACAGCGTCTACACGCTGCAAGCGGGCGCGCACCAGGCGCTGGTGCGTGCCATTACCCAGGATTCGGTTTGCCCGCAGATCGCGTTTGACCACCATGCCGCACACCCAATGCGCTTGCGTGTAGCACCACAAGTCCTGCCAGCGCGCCCGGACCAGGCACGGACCGATGCCGGGCCCATCACATTTGACGCGCGTGTGTGTGAATCACGCTGGCCACGCCACGCCAAACAGGCACGCGTGGCAGGACAAACCGTTGCAGCACCACATCGGCGAATCGAACGCATCGTGGTGATCGGTGATACCGGTTGCCGCATGAAGGCCACCGAAAATGCATTTCAGGATTGCAACGATCCGCAGCGCTGGCCGCTGGCCCGGGTCGCCGCCAGTGCCGCTGCGCTGCAGCCGGACTTGGTGCTGCACGTGGGCGATATCCATTACCGCGAAAGCCCGTGTCCGGCGGGCAACGCCGGTTGTGCCGGCGCCGCCTGGGGCTACGGTTATCAAGCCTGGAAAGAAGACTTCTTTACACCGGCGAAACCCTTGCTGGAAGCCGCACCCTGGGTGTTCGTGCGCGGCAACCATGAATCCTGCTGGCGCGCCGGGCAAGGCTGGTTTCGCTTCATTGCAGCAGAACCCTGGACCCCAAAGCGCTCATGTGACGCCCCCGCCAATGACCTGGTTGCCGACTATTCGGAACCTTATACGGTAGCCCTGAGCCGGCATACACAACTGCTGGTCTTCGACTCTTCCATCACTGCGGGCAAGCCCTATTCGCCGGAGGATGCTGCGTACCAGATCTATGCGCGGCAACTCGCGCTCGCACAGCGGCTGATGCGGTTGGCGCCGATCAACTTCTTTGTCAGCCATCACCCCCTGCTGGCGGTGACTTCGCACTGGAGTGCTGACAAGGATGCCGCCGGCGGCAACCCGGGATTGCTGTCGGTATTTGCAAGCCACTTTCCCCAACGCCTCTTTCCGGATGGCGTCAAACTCACCCTGTCCGGCCACATCCACGCCTTTGAAGCCATCAACTTTGTCAGCGACCATCCCAGTTCGCTGGTGTTAGGCAATTCCGGCTCCGGCACCGATGCGAAATTGCCCCGCGCCTACCCCGAAGGAACGACGCTGTACCCGGGCGTCCAGGTCGGCGAATACTTTGCCAGCAGCGATTTTGGCTTCGCCACGCTGGACCGCCAGAGCAAGGCCGGCGGCGAACACTGGCTGCTGACCGAATACTCGGTTGAGGGGAAACCAACATTCGCCTGCCAGGTCGGCCAAGGCCAGAGCCACTGCTACAAAGCCGACTGAGCTAGTCGGTTTTGTCAATGCACCAAGGCGCGGTGCGGGCTTAGGAGCCAGTGCGGCAGAAAATGCGCCGGCTGAAAAGCGACCGCCGCAGTCGCTTTTCGCTTCGGCGATTTCAACCGCTCAGGCTAGTCGATCGCCAGGCGCCGGGCGCTGCCCCCGACTTTTTTCGGCAAGGTCAGCGTCAGCACACCATTGTCATATTTGGCTTTGGCCTGGCCATGCTCAATGTCTTCAGGCAACTGGAAGCTGCGTGCAACCGAACCATAGTAGCGCTCGCTGCGCAGCATTTTGTCTTCCCTGCTTTCGCTGTCCTGCTGCTTGACCTCGGCACTGAGGGTCACCACATTGCCATCAATCGACACATGAATATCCTCTTTGCTGACACCGGGAATCTCGGCATGGACGGTATATTTGTCGCCGCTTTCCTTTACGTCGAGCTTGATTTGGGCAGG
This sequence comes from uncultured beta proteobacterium, assembly GCA_903897925.1. GTDB lineage: Bacteria > Pseudomonadota > Gammaproteobacteria > Burkholderiales > Burkholderiaceae_C > Allorhodoferax. The sequence continues at coordinate 12,000 of CAIUDG010000128.1, forward strand.
TGTTGGCAGCGGATCTCCGTGCAGTGGCCGCACGTAAAAGCCTGGCGAAACGTCGCGAAAAAAATCATTCAAGAAACCGCCGCGGCTGATCAGGTTGTTCATAGATTGCTCCTTTCTAACGATGGCTGCGGCACCACCCTAGCACCGCATCACTGAAATATAGGGAGCGCCAACGCGCTCTTCAAGAGCAATAACTGCAGCTTTTGATTTTCAGCAAACTGCGCCGCCTGACCCCGGGCTATCGATGAATTGACCGCGGCAAATAGCCCGCGCACAAAGCCATGGCCGGCAAGGTATCAGCGCGCCGGCGCAGACCGCGCGCCAGCATCTTGTCCCTGGCGTTTGTTCTTCATGTCGGACAGCGCGTCATAACAGGCGTCAGACAAGGCCGACTGCTTGTCCAGCAGGCACTTCACCAGACGACCGCCGCCCGGCTGCACGCCCTGGCATAGCTTCTTCACATCCGGCTGACAGGCCTGCATCGGGCCGCGCGGCGGCGCGGCGGCATCCGCTGCCGGCCCGCCCTTGGCGTCGGCACCGTCCTGCGCGTCGGCACCGTCTGAAGCAGCAGACTGGTTCTGCTGGTTTTGCATGCGCTGCTTCATCGCTGCATAGCAGGCATCGGTGACGTCCTGCTGGTGGTCCAGCAGGCATTCCATGCCCTCCTTGCTGCCACTGTGCGAAGCGCAGTAATGCGCCAGGTCAGCCTGGCAGGCGCGCAGGGAACTGTCTTCGCCTTTGCCGTTCAGCACATTGGTAGCTGCCAACTGGCTGCCCGACAAGGTACGCTGCTCCACCGCGGTGCCGGTTTGCGGACGATCGGAATAAACCACCCGACCGTCACTGGTCACGGTGCGGGTGATGGTCTGGGCACCGGCGCAGGCCATGCTGGCCAGTAACACGATGGCAAGAAATTCTGGCTTCAGCTTCATAGCGCCCTCTGGAAGGTTCCGATGTTGACAGCGGCAGGCAAGGCCTGCCGCTCATAAGCGCTCATAAACACTCAATGGCCGGGCAGCCGTTTGCCGGCCGCATGCTGCCCCTCCGAGTGCTGGCCCGGCGCTCCGGGATGCTGGCTTTGCTGGGCCTTGCGCTGGTCGGCGTGCAAGTCGCGCCGGTCTTCATGGCGCTGGGCCTGGTCCTGGCGCAGTGCGTGTTTGTCGCTATTCAGGGTGCGCACGTCCTGGCGCGTTTTCTGGCGATCCGTGCGCAGTGTTTGCTGGTCCTGGCGCACACTGCCTTTGTCCTGCTTGAGCGCCGCCCGATCGCCAGTGAGCGCCGCGGTATTGCCAGATTTTTCGTCGGCACGCAGGGTGCGCAAGTCCTGGCGCTGCTTCGACTCGTCGGTTTTCAGGGTGGAGCGCTCCTGAGATGCAGCGGTCTGGTCCTGGCGCAAGGTGTTGCGGTCCTGGCCGACGGCCTGGCGCTGGCTCTGAATCTGCTGGTTGTCCAGGCGCAGGTCGCGGCGGTCCTTGCGCAGATTGGACTGGCCCGCCGGCGGCGGACTGCCGGTGCTTGTTGGCGGCGTTGCGCCAGTTGCCGGTGCGGTGACAGAACTACCGGCACTGCCGCTGCCACCCACTACGGGCGCAGTGGTCTGGGCCGAAACAGCAGCGCCAGCCAAAGCGGCGGCGGCGAAACAAACGAGGGCTATGGCACGTGACATGTTGAACTCCTGTGATGGCTGCAGGTTCCGAGTCCGACCCGACAGCGAGACGCTCGGCGCTTTCAATAAACGCCAGGCAGGCTAGTTTCGCCGACCGTCAGCGTACCTGGCGAGGTCAATCTGTGAAAAATTACCTGATTTTCGGGACGCCAATTGCCAAAGCCACCCATTTGCAAAAAAGGAAACCCGCTATTTCCGCTGGCGCCTGCAGTTACCATGCACAGCGTTGCTGCGCCCCCCTGGGGCCGCAGTCCTTGGGCCAACGCCAAATAGCGCGCATCCAGGGTAGCCGCCATCGCATACAAATTTGCTGAAGTGGCCGGGTTCCAGACACCTGATCCAGACACCCGAGTAACCCGGCACACCCGCAGCAATGCGCTGCGACTATTTGAATCCAGCTTCCCTTGGCGCGGCGGTATGCCAAAAATAGCCACACACTGCTTGAATAGACCGCCCTTCAAAAGGGGCGCGGCAACTATCTGCTGCCAGGTAGGGTAAGCTCCGCCACGACTGACGGTGGCATTGTATTTACGGCAAAATCCCAGTCCTATTTCATAACACGATGGCGGTGAAAAATGGCTGCGCGTTTTTATCTCATGCTGATGCTGCTGTTGCAAGTTGGCCTGACAAACACCGCCGAAGCCGCCGAGGCAGCCAAGTTCAACTGCACACGCACCTATACCCTGGCGCTGCATGAGCATGGTTTGCTTTATTCTGCGCAAATAGACAGTGGCATCGACAAAGACATCGCCGAAGAGCTGATTCGGCGCAGTGGCTGCAAGGTAACCGTGAGTCTGATGCCGCGCGCACGCATTTGGCAGCTGATCGAAAGCGGCGCGCTGGACTTCAGTCTGTCCGGCATTAGCAGTCCGGAGCGCGATAAATATGCTGCTTTCGCCTGGTATTTCAGCAATAAGTATTACCTCTTGGTACGCAACGACACCGGCATCCACAGCCTTGCCGATTTTGAGCGGAATGCAGCCATGCGGCTGGGCGTGATCCGGAGCTTCAGGTACAGCGAATCCGCCAACCGCCTGGTGGATACGCTGCAAGAAGCGAATCGGGTGAGCCAGGCAGGTGGCTTGGCGCCCCTGTACGAGGTACTGCAACAGGGAAAAATTCAAGGCATGGTGATTGAACCGTTTGACTTCCCGGCGCTGGAGGAAAAGCAGATCAGGGGTATGAGCAGCATCCTGGAATTTAATGATGCCCCGATACCGCACGGTCTGATCATGTCGAAACAGGCCTTGAGCGCTGCCGAACAGCAGCAATGGAGCCGCATCATCCAGGACATGCGCAAGGACGGCACTGTGCTGCGTATTTTTGAGCGCTATTTCAAACCCGATTTGGCGGCGGCACTGGTGACGTTCAGGTGATACAGAACGGCGTTGCGTCGAACAAAATACGCCAGCGCAAGCGTGCGCCGGCGCTGCTGCGTGTATTGCCATGGATGGTCCTGACGGTCATGCTGTGCATCACCTGGCTGGCCTGGGAGCATGAACGGGAAAGTGCGCAACGTGCATTGCACTCCCAGTTTGATTTCGACTTGCGTGAAACGGTGAGTCGCATTGATCAGCGAATTCTGGGCTATGAGCAGATGCTGCATGGCGTGCAGTCGCTGTTTTCGACCACTGCCATGCACAATCGCGCGGCTATGCATGCTTATATCGAAGCCTTGCAGCTCGACGCCAATTTCTCTGCGGCCCAGGTGATTGGACTGGTGGACTGGGTTCCGGGGCACCGCAAAGGCGCGCACATTCAATCCATGCGCTCGGCAGGATTTACCAGTTACGAGATTGAGCCGAATGAATTGCACGACAACTATGCGCCGATTATTCAGCGCGAGCCTTTTGTCGGACGCAATGTGCTGGCACTGGGGATGGATGCCTGGGTTGATCCGGTACGCCGGATAGCCATGGAGCGGGCGCGGGACTCTGGCCTCGCATCGATATCCGGAAAAGTGCGTTTGCGGGTAGACGGGACGGGCAATTCGCCACCCGGATTCATCATGTATTTGCCGATTTATGCGCCGGGCCTGCCGCACGATACCGTGCAACAACGGCGCGCACACCTGCTGGGTTGGGTCTACGCAGCTTTTCACATGCGCGATTTGATGGCCAGCCTGTTTGGTGATGCGACGATGGGGCTGAGCGTGGCAATGTATGACGGTACCGAAGCCAACGAAGCCGCGCTGATGTACCAGTCCGATGCCAGCGCAGCGCCCATTGCAGCCACACCGGCAACACTCCAGGCCACAGAATATATGGTGGAATCGGGACACGACTGGACGCTGTCTTTGCAGTCCCAGGACAGCTACGCGCAGCGCTATGGTCGCAGCATTGCCACGGCCTTGGCGCTGGCCGGAATCACCCTCAGTGCGCTACTGGCGCTGTTGGCTTGGTTGCTGGTAAATGGCCGGGAGCGCGCCCTGCGTATTGCATCGACCATGACCGAAGAGTTGCGGCATATGGCACAACACGATCCCCTGACCGGGATTCCCAACCGGGCCCTGTTCAATGATCGGCTGCTGCAAGAGCTGGCGCGCGCCAAGCGCCAGCGCACGCAGTTTGCCCTGGTGTTCATCGATTTGGACCACTTCAAACCCATCAACGACAATTTTGGCCACGCGGTGGGCGACCATATTCTCAAAGACGTGGCGGTTCGTCTGCAAGGAAGTGTCCGGGATACCGACACCGTTGGCCGTATTGGCGGCGATGAGTTTGTCGTGCTATTGGCCCAGCTCGGGGAACACGACCCGATTGAGGACCTGGCGGAAAAGTTACGTGTCTCGCTGAAGCCACCTTTTCAAATCGGCGGGAAGGATTTACCGCTGTCGTGTTCTGTCGGGGTGGCTGTTTATCCGAAAGACGGCACCACCCCGATTGCATTGATGAAGAGCGCCGACGAAGCCATGTACCGCGCCAAGGCCGAAGGGCGCAACTGCGTCAGATTGAGCGCATAGAGAAAGCGCGTACTTGCATTGCAAGTCAGTAACACAAGGTCGCAACTTCGCGCAGCTCTTCCGGCGTAGTGCTGGGATAGCCAAAATATTCCAGGTACGCGGGGATCTGTTCGAATAGCATGTCCGAGCCAATCTGGTAGCGGCAGCCGCGCGCCTTGGCGGCTTCCAGAAAGGCCGTCATTTCAGACTTCATCACCACCTCGCCAACGAAGGCACCGGGCGCAATGCGTTGCACATCCATCGGCATGGGGTCGCCTGCATTCATGCCCATGGGCGTTGCATTGACCACCACATCAAAGCCCGCGGGATCGTTGCTGCCGATGCACACCTGGAGCGCCGGATAGTGCTTTTGCAAGCGCTGGCCCAGACCGGTTTGCGCGGCATCGTTGGGGTCAAATAGCGAAATTGCAGCAATGCCGCTTGCTGCCAGCGACGCAGCAATGGCCGAGCCCACGCCACCACAACCCACCACGAGCACGCGCGCGCCCTGCAGCACGCAGCCCTTGCGCAAGACGCCCCGCACAAAACCTTCGCCATCAAACATGGCGCCCTGCAGCTTGCCGTCGGCACTGCGGCGCACCGCATTGCATGCGCCCGCAATGGCCGCCGTTGGCGAAACCTCGTCGAGCACGCCCATGGTTGCGATCTTGTGCGGCATGGTGATGAGTGCACCCCGGATATTCGAGAGCGTAAACAACGCCGTCAGGAAATCCGGGAACGCGTCCGGCCTGCAGCCCATGGGCACAACGACTGCATTGACGCCGCACTTTTTGAACCATGGGTTGTAAATCATGGGTGCTTTGAAGGCGTGCGTGGGAAAGCCAATGTGGGCGATGAGTTCGGTGTTTCCGTTGATGTTCATGGCGTGCTTACTCCGTAGCCACTCAGACCGCTTTGGCCTCGCGCAAGGTGTACTGGCGGCGCTCGGCATACTGGGATTCCGGCAAGGGTGCTGCGTTCGGATTGCCCAAGTCATGCAATGCAATCCGTGAGTTTTCCCGGCTGGTCCACGCTGCAATGGCGGCAATCAAAGTAACCGCAAAGGCAATCGAGCCCACGGTCATCGGAATGTCTACCGATCCGGGCGGCGCCACAAAGGCAAACAGTGCGGGCAGCAATGCAGTAACCATGGTGCCCACGTTCTGTGCGATGGCCATTGCGGTGACACGGGTGCGGGCCGGAAATAGTTCGGGAAAGAAACTCGGAAACACAGCGTTGTAACCCTGGTACACCACGCCCCACATCAAAATCGACATGCCCACGGCCAAAGGCACGTTCTTGACGCTGATGGCGTACAAATAGCCAAAGGACAGCAGACCTGAGCCCAGGGCGCCCACTATCACGGGCAGCCGGCGTCCAATGCGGTCCGACAAGTTGCCCACCATGGGAATAACGACTACGGCCACACAGTTGCCGATAACTGGAATCCACAGGTAAATGCTCTTGTCAATGCCAATACCGTAGCCGGCTTGTACCGCATAGGCGGCGCCGAAGATGGTTGTGACCACCGGAATCACATTCATCAGGGCCATGCACGCCACGCGCAACATGTCGCGCCAGGATTCGCTGAATGCCTGCACGATAGGCATGCGGGGTACTTTGCCGTGGGCCTGCTCTTCCGCAAAAATTGGCGTTTCCTCGACTTCGCGGCGGATATAGAAACCCACAATGATGACCAAAAAGCTCAACAAAAAGGGAATGCGCCATCCCCATGCGTTAAAGTCTTCGTTCGGCAGAAAGTGCGCCAGTGGCAAGAAAATGGCTGCTGCCAGAATCTGACCTGCTTGCACCCCTTGCAGCGTAAAGCTTGCGTAGTAGCCGCGCCGGCCAAAAGGCGCATGCTCCAGAATCATGGAACTGGCGCCAGAGATTTCACCGGCCACCGCAAATCCCTGCATCAGGCGCAGCACCACCAGCAGCACCGGTGCCAGAAAGCCGACTTGGCTGTAGGTCGGCAAAAGGCCAACCGCCAGGGTGGAAAAGCCCATCAAGAACATGCACAAAATCAGCACCTGCTTGCGGCCATGGGTGTCACCCCAGTGGCCCAGAAAAATGGCGCCAATGGGGCGCGCAACGTAGCCCACGCCGTACGTCGCCAGCGAAGCCACGATGGCGATCTTGGGATCGGTCGAGGGAAAGAATATTTGCGGAAAGATCAGCGACGCAGCGGTCGCGTAAATGAAGAAGTCGTAATACTCCAGCACCGAGCCGATCCAGCCACTGGCGGTGGCTTTCTTCGTCTGGCTGGCCTTGTGCGAAGCACTGTGTGAATCTGACATGGTGTCTCCAATATGAAATGGCTTGATCGCGGATGCCCAGCCCCCCAAAGAGTTGCCTCCGACACCGGCTTCAAGTGCGCTGAATGTAGGTTGTGGGCTGGGTTTTTCCTATAGGCTTTCCGCATCCAACGTACGATCATTGATCGCGTACGAATAGCCACTGATCGCAACTAGGGTTACTACCAAACTCATGCCAGACAAATCCGCCAAGCCGATGGATCCCAAACTGCTGATTGAAGGGCTGGGCAAGGGGCTGCGGGTTATTGAGTCGTTTACCGATGCAAGACCGCGCCTGACATCGACCGAGATGGGTGCGCTGACCGGCCTGACCAGAACCGCTGCGCGGCGCTATCTATTGAGCCTGGTGCACTACGGCTATGCCGATACGGACGGGAAATACTATTGGCTATCCCCCAGTGTTCTGCGCCTGGGACAAAGCTATTTGGACTCGGCGCGCATCCCCAGGCTAGCGCAACCCTTTCTGCAGCGCATGTCCATGCAATGCGGTGAAACTGCCAACCTGAGCGTACTGGACGGACACGACGTGGTGTACCTGCTGCGCAGCAATGCCCCGCGTGTGGTCTCAATTGGCTACCACACCGGCGCACGCATTCCGGCACATTGCGTTTCTGCCGGGCTTGCCATTCTGTCAACCTATGCGCCGGCTGAACTACAGACCTGGATTGACCAGCATGATTTTGGGCGCTTCACACCCCAGACCATTACCGATCCAGGCACCTTCTTGGCATCCATCCAGTCGGTACGCCACCTGGGATACTCCATCGTGGATCAGTTCATCAACGTGGGACTGTCTGGCGTGGCAGTTCCGCTGCTGGACCGCAAAGGCCAATGCCTTGGCGCCGTCAGCATCACCTACCAGCGCGAGATTTATCCCGACGAAATCGCACGCAAAAAATTAATTCCCGCCTTGCAGGAAACGGTCGAGGTGTTGCGCAACATCATTTGAAGAGGATGGCTTGGGTCGGAACCCACGGGCGCGCGCCTCATAATCGGTGCATTCAAGACATCGTACTGCTCAAGCTACGCGTCACAATCAATAACAACCGGCCACCCGCGTTGCCGTTCTTTCCCTAGCCAACGCCCTCCCTCCTCCATGCCTTCGTCCAAGTTCACCTGCGATCCGCCGCCTGATGCGCCGAGCCACGTCGTCAATGAAGAGCACATCGAATACGGCATCATTGGCAAGCTTCTGAACCTGAAACACGAATACCGCAACGACAAGGGGGTGTTCCGGCGCATTCCGGGAAACTTCAACACCAGGTTCCCATTTCACCTACCAGATATTTTTGCGGCAACGCCTGTCATGGCGGCCCCCGTACCTGTCCCAGTACCATGATCGACCTGATTCTCTACACCACCGAAGACGGCCGAAGCCAGATCAAGCTGCGGGCGCAGGAACAGACCGTCTGGCTGACACAGTTGGAGATGGCGGAACTCTTTGATGCCACGAAGCAAAACATCTCCCTGCACCTGAAGAATGTCTTCGAGGATGGGGAGCTGGACGCGGATTCAGTTGTCAAGGAATCCTTGACAACTGCAGCCGACGGCAAACGCTACCAGACACTGCTCTACAACCTCGACGCCATCCTCACCGTGGGCTACCGCGTGCGCTCGCCGCGCGGGGTACAGTTCCGCCGCTGGGCATCGACAGTACTGAAGGAGTACCTGGTCAAGGGCTTCGTGATGGACGACGAGCGGATGAAGAACCCGGACGGGCGCCCGGATTACTTCGACGAGATGCTGGCCCGCATTCGGGACATTCGAGCCTCCGAGAAGCGCTTTTACCAAAAGGTGCGCGAGCTCTTTGCGCTGTCCAGTGACTACGACAAGTCGGACACGGCCACGCAGATGTTCTTTGCCACCGTGCAGAACCTGTTGATCTTTGCCGTGACGCAGAAAACCGCTGCCGAGCTCATCACCGCCCGCGCCAATCCGTCCGATCCCCATTTCGGCCTGCTGGCATGGAAGGGCGACAAGGTGCGCAAGACAGACATCGTGGTGGCCAAGAACTACCTGACCGAGGACGAGATTGACACCTTGAACCGCCTGGTGGTCATCTTCCTGGAAACTGCCGAACTGCGGGCCAAGGGAAAACAAGAGACGCGCATGGCGTTCTGGAAGCAGAACGTGGATCAGATCATCACATCCAACGGCTTCCCGCTACTCACCCATGCCGGCACCATCAGTCACGAGCAGATGGAAGCGCGCACGGGGAAGCTTTACCTCCAGTTCAACCAGGACCGCAAACGGGCTGAAGCCATCGCGGCCGATCAGCAGGACGCGGCCGACCTCCAGGCGCTGGAAACCAAGATCAAACGACGCCCAAAAAAATAACCGAACCCAATCAAAACAAAAGCAACTGGGCAAGGACTAGCCCGATATGGGAGATGACACCCGCAAGCTAGTGACATGAACAGCGAAAAGAACACGCGGCGGGTATTAGTGTTTATTCAGGGGCGCATTCCTGCCAGCTCCTGATTTCAACCGATCTAGATGTGAATTTAGACACCGGCACTGCGGTGCCAAGCTTCAATAGCTTGTGTGACGGCAGTATGGGAGATGAACTCCTGCTCCAGACGCCCCTTTTCAAGGCTGCGCAAATAGTTGTACAAGTCCGCTTCGTCGGACAGCAGATTTGGTGGCGTCTCGTTTGGCGCGTGGACAGGCTCGCAGACCGCGAATTGGCGGTGCGCATCAAAAACACTGCAATGCATTAACAGGGCTTGCACTTTGGGGAGGTATGCCCGTGCAGAAGACAGCATGGCCAAGCCCCAGGTGTCCAGATCGCCCCAGTAGGCAACCTTGCGTTCTTGCAGCCACGGGGCGCTCAGCCATGCCAAATTCAGGCCGCAGCCCAGGACGGCGATAGTGTCGGGCGCCGGCATGGGCAACTGGTGCAGGCAGCGCTCGTTTTCCACCAGCAAGATGCGCTGGGCGGGCAGAGCGGTGGCATGCAGCTCGGCCGTGGTGACGCGCTGGCGGCGAAACGGTAACAGCCCCTCGGCCAGTGGCGCCACCAACACCCAGTGCTCGCCCTCGGGGCTGGCGTCCAAGAAGGCGGTCAGGCCTTGGCGGCCGGCCTCGCCCTCGAAACGTGCGTCCAGCAGGGCAGTGAGTAGCGCCGCGTGGCGCTCGAAGAATTTGCTGTCATTACCGGCCAGCGCTAGCGCGCGCAGGGGCCGGCCCTGGGCAGAGCCCGGCTCCAATTGCAGGGCCATGCGGGTGGCGGTCACGACCTGCGCAACATCTAGATGCCGCCACAGCGCCAGCCTGCGCAGCAGCAGAGCGTGGAAACGCGCGTCCACCTGGGGCAGTACGCTGGTCAGTGCGCGGTAGTCCGCGCTGGCCTGTGCGCCGCCATCACCATAGTGTTCAAAGGCCAATGCGCAGTCCGAGGGACGCAACACCCAGTGGGTGGGAACATCGAGGGCTGTCGCGCCACCACGGTACTGGCGCGCCGTCCACTCCACTTGGCCGGGACCGTGCGCGGCAATGGCGCGCCACTGCTGCAAGTGCTGGCGCAAGGCGGCGCTGTCGTCACGAAAGCTGGCGGCACCGGGCTCGCCAATGGACAGGTGTAGCGGCCAAGCCTCCCGGTCCCGCAGTAGGTGCTGTTCGCGCCAGTCGCTGCGCTGCCACTGGCGCACGAGCTGGGTAGCTAGTTGGTTAGGGGACTTCATTTGCTCTCAAATACATAGCTGCTTGCGCAGTAATTACGAGGGCTAACGACCATTTTGATGCATGGCCTGGCGTTGCAGCGCTCGCGCGTCGAGTTCCTGCCAGCTCAGCGATGCAAGCGTGGCCTGGCGCCCCAGCCGGTGCACCAGCACAGCACTGCGGGTGTGGTTGCGCAACAGGCGCAGCTCCTTGTTGGGGGTGACGAAGAGGGCATGCAGCCCAAATTCGCGGAGCGCCTGGATGATGCGCGCGGCCACCGCCTGCGAGCTTTTGGAAAAGGCCTCGTCGAGCACGATGCTGGCAAACAGCGGCTGGCTGCGCCCCTGAGGGCACAGCGCGTAGCTCAATGAGGCGGTGAGCACGTAGCTGGCGATGATTTCCTTCTCGCCGCCGCTTCCGCCCTGCGAGCCGGTGCGCCGCTCCAGCACCTGGCCGGTGGAGCGATCCAGTACGTGCACGGCGAATTGCAAGCGGTAGCGCGCATCCATCAGTGCCTGGGCGGCCCTGGTGCGGCGGTTTGTGGCGTGTTCACGCAGCAAGGTCACCATGGTTTGCAGCGCGTGGTAGTGGCTTTGGCCGCCGTCGTCACGCAGGCGTTCGCTGCGCAATTGCGCCATGGTTTTGGTCAGCTCTTGCAGCACGGGGTGGATCACGGGCTGTGGGGCCAGCTGTAGGTAGTGGCCTGACTGAAAGTCCACGCGGGCCAGCGTGTCGTTGAGCCTGTCGAGCCGCTCGGTGATTTCAGACACTTGGGCTTCAATGCCCGAGAGCAGCGTGCTCACCCCCTGGTCGGACGCGGCGTTGAGGTAGTCCTGAAAACGCGCGCGCTTGGCCGGCAGGTCTTCCTCTTGCAGCAGACGCAGGCGCTCCAGGTAGGCGCTCAGGGCGGCAACTTCCTCCAGCTCGTCGGTCAATGCCCCTCGGTCTTCTCTTTTGGCCCGAGCCATCTGGCGGATGATGTCCTTGTGCAGCTCAGCGAGTTGATTTTCCTGGGTGCTGCGTTGTTGCTGCGCCTGCGCTTGCGCCCTGCGTTCCTGTGCCTCTAGCGTGTCGCAGGTCAGGGCTTCGGACAGCAGTGCATGGATGGCGTCGTCGTCCCAGGATGCTGTGTCATCGCCAGGGGCAGATTGCCGCGCCGCGTAGTCGCCCTGCCTGGCGTGGGCGCTGGCATGGCGCTCTTGCGTCGCGGCCTGTGCGTTTTGCAGCGTCAGCAAGTCCCCAGCCAGGGCATTGCGGTGCTGGTAGGCACCCTCCCAGCGCGCCTTGGCCTGGGCGGTGTCGGAGTGTGGGTCGAGGAATGCATCCAGGCGCTCTTGCAGACGCTCCAGTTTCGCCTTCACGCTGCCCACGTCCAGATCGCCCCATTGCAACGCTTGCAGTTGCTGCCATGACAGAGCCAATTGGGTCGCTTGCCCTTGTACTGCCTGCGCAGCCAGCTTCTCTTTTTGCAGCAAATCCCATTCCCCAGCCAACTCGCCGATCCGCGCTTCCAGGTGCGCCAAGCGGTCGTGGTTGTCAAAGCCGGTCATCCAGTCCTGGTCGATGCGCTTCTGGTCCTGCTTGTCGAAATGCTGGGCTTTGCCGGACATCAGGCCCTGTTGCGTCATGGCGTGCGACGTGGTGCGCAGGGCCTGGGCGCTGTCCACGCAGTGCAGGTCCAGTTCGGCCAGCAACTGGCGCAGTGCGCCAGCGTGGGCATAGTCTTTCAGGTTGAGCTTGGCGGCAAAGCCATCGCCCATAAATTGCGCGGGCTTGGCGGGTTCGCGCACTTCCAGCAGGCGCACATGCAGATGGTTGTGGCGCTGGTTGACCCAGCTAAGCGCATCCTCCATGGCCTGCGGCGGCACCAGAATGCGCAGGCGGTGGCTGCCCAGGGCCCGTTCGATGGCGCCGCGCCAGGCGTGCTGCTTTTTTTGCACCTCCACCAATTCGGCAACGAAGGGCAACGCATCGGGCAGTAGTTGCAACTGCGCTGCCAGCGCGGCGCGAAATTGCGTGTACGCGGTCGGCAGGTTGGAGCCGGGGCGTGCGCGCACGGCCGCCAGCTCGGCCCGAAGCTGCGCCAGTTCGGTATGCGCGTTGCGCTCGCGGGTCACGGCGGCTTCCGTGGCCTCTTGCAATTCCGGTTGTTGCGCCTCCAGCGCTTGCAGTTGGGAGACGGCCTGTTGCTGGTGCTGGGCCAGCAGCTCGGCACTGAGGGGCTCCGTGCCGAGCTGCGTTGTAATGAGGCCCAGGTGTTGTGCCAATGCCCGGTACTGTTTGGCATTGCTTTGCGCGTGGGTCAGCGCTTTCTGCTGCGCTTCGATGAGTTGCTCCAGTGACTTGACATCGACGCCGCCAGCGCTCAGATACGTCGTCAGCAGCGCATGCTCGTACTCGCGCGCCTGGTCCAGCGCCGCGCTGTCCGTTTTGATCTGGCGCTGCTGCACATCCAGCCTGACCTGCAACTCCGCGACGCGCTCGCTCCACAACCGCACGCCCTGCGCCGCGAACCAGCGCGGCAGCGCGGCCTGCAACAGGCGCAGGTTTTTCAGCCGCTCGCTGTGCTGCGCCTCACGCTGCGCCATATCGCGCAGCGGCAGCAGGGCCAGGTACTGGCGGTTGGCCAACTCCAGTTCGGCATGGATGGCGGCCAGCTCGTCAAAGCCCTTGGCCACGTCGAGCGCGGCGTCGAAGGCGCTGTGGTCGTCCAGCACCAGCTCGCGGAAGATGTCGTCGATGCTGTTGAGCTGCTTGAGACCCGCCGCGCGGTTGAGCAGGGTGAAGGCGTTGGGGCCGACCTCGAAGCAGCTTTGCAGCCGCGCCAGGTAGGCGGACTTGCTGGGGAAGATGCGCAGACTGTCAGTGGATTTCTCCAGCTTGCCCAGTGCACGGGCGCCGCCGCTGTGATGTTCTTCCAGCCACAGGTCCAGGCTATGCCCCGGCCCCTGCGCAAAGCACCAGCGCTTGTTCAGGTCGCTGGCACTAGAGCTGCTGCCGTCAAACCAGAAAATGGCGCCGATCAGCAGGCTGTCTTGCCCGTCGTCGCCCCGCACCAGCTTGGCGGCAATGCCGCTGACGCAGCGGCCGGAGCGCGCCAAGTGGCCGTTGCTGTCGGTGCTGTCCAGCGCACCCTGGCCGGGGCCGCTGGCGCCGCGCACGTAGGAGACAAGGTCGCGGTCGCTTTCATGACCGCCGGTGGAGGCCAGGTTGTAGCGCGGGTTGGCGCACACCAGGGTCATGAGTGCGTCGATCAGCGTGGTTTTGCCGCTGCCCGTGGGGCCGATGATGGCGGTGTTGGCCGCATCGATGTGGGCCTGGTGGCGGCCGGCGAAGGCGCCCCAGTTGTACAGGTGCAGTTCCTGCAGGCGGTAGCCGGAGCGGATGTCACTCATTCTTCCTCTCCCTGTGCCGCCGCAGCGTTGGTGCGGCCCATCTCGCGCAAGGTGTGCAGCAAGGCCTGTAGGTTTTCGGGGTTGGCCAGGTGCACGATCATGGGGCGAATGCTGAAGCTGTCTTGCGCGTCCACCTCGGACACCACGCCGTGGCCGCGCAGGTTCTCCAGCAGGTTCAGCAGGCGCTTGCGCTCCTGCATGTCGCTGCCGGTGCTACCCAGGTAAATTCCCAGCTGCGGCAGCAGGCTGTCCACGCTCAGGTGCACGGGCACGCCCAGGCCGCTCTCCTGCTCGCGCTGCAAGAATTCGCGCCGCAGTAAGGCCAGCAAGAGGGACTGCTCTAACGTCAAGCGCTGGCGGCGCACCAGGGGGTGCGTCCATTCATCCTCGTTCTCGCCGTCGGCCTGGTAGGTGGCGGCGATGGCGACGAAAGCCAGGCCGCGCTGATCGTCCAGGCGCACCGCCAGGTCCAGTGGCTCCAGCAGCGCATCCACACGCGCCGTGTCGGTGGCAATGTGGCGGAACAGATGGGGCTTGGCGGATTGCTCCAACAGGCCGTGTTTGAGCAGCTCTTGCACTGCGCGACGCAGGGCAGTGGGCGTGGTGGAACCGGACTCCTGCGGAGGCTGTGATGCGGCTTCCCCGACGCCAGGGCGATGGATTGCATCCGCTGCACCGCCATCGGGCGTATCGCCAAGGGGGCCATGGTGGGCCTGCGCGGCGCTCGCCCATTGGTCGAAGATGTCCGGGGTGTTGGTTGGCATCGGATGCTGTCAGTGTTGGGGGCTATTTTGGGCGGTGGCCCTCGTGGAATTTTCGTCGGCAGCTACCATTTTGATATCAACCCTGCGGAACCACCGTGCGCACCGCAGCGGCGTCCAGCCCAACGCGTGGCACGGTGAAACGCCATGCGCTGTCCTGGTCGTGGGTGGTGATGTGTTCTTCTTGTCCGGCATCGAATGTGGCCCCCGATTCGCGTGCCAAGTCCAACCACAGGGTGAGCGTTTCCAGATCATGCGCTCCGGGGGGCAGCGCCTGGGCCAACTCGGCCAGGGTCATGGGCTGTGCGCTGTGTTCCAGGGTTTGCAGGGTCTGGGCCAGCAGTGCTTCACGATCCAGCCCCTCGAAGGCCTGCCAAAACTCGTCTTCCACCTGGTCGAGGTCAGCGTATTGCGTGGTCAGCAGCAATTCGGCCTCGGCGCCGCCGTCCAGCGATTTGACGCGCAGCCGCTCAATCAGCGGAAGACCCGCCAAGGCCACACCCAGCGGCGGCAGCCGCGTAGCGTGGCGACGCACGGCTTGGCGTTGCCAGTCCACCTGCAGGGCCTGCTGCAGGATTTCGTTTAGCAACTGGCCCACGCGCTGATTCTCGGCGGCCTGGCCGGTTTTCATGAACTGGCTGACTTCGCGCTCGCTGCGCGCACGCACGCCCTGCACCACCTGGGCTTCTTTGATAAGCTGCTGCACCAGCAGACGCAGTGTGCTGTGCTGCACATCGTCCAGCGCCCGCGCAGCACAGGGGTGCTGGAGGATGGCGCGGATGCGCAGGCGCATCTCGGTCAGCTCGCTTTGCTGGTTGAGCTGCTGCTGGAAGCCTTCAAACACGCGACCTTCCTGCGTGTTGAGCAGGTTGGCGTGGCCGTCGAGCAGTTGGTCCATCACCGCGCCCCGGTGGTACTGGGCGCTGATGATGGCTTGTCGCAGTGCGCGGTCGGCCGCGCGCCAGGAATCCTCCACTCGCCGGAAGTCGGCCCGCAGACTGGTGGCTAAGGCATAGACCTCGCGGATGCCCTCGATGGCCTGTTCTTCAGTAAGGGTGTCGATGCGGCCCGCGCGCACATCGTCCAACTGCTGTTGCAGCTCCGCCATGCGCCGCTCAAGGTGCACGGCGCGGCTGTGCGGGTCGGGGTTTAGCGCGGCCGCCAGGTTGTCAATCTCGCGTTGCACGACGGCCAAGCGAGAGGCGGTAGAGGTCATCATGCGCTGGTCCAGCTGCGTCACAAAGCGCAAGGCGGTCTTGAGCGCATCGGTCTCAAAGATGCGGCCTTCACGCTCTGTGATCAGCCCACGTTTGATCCAATCGCGCAGTTCGTGGCGGGCCTGAGTAGCCACGTTCTCTGTGCTTATCTCGAAGTCGGGGTCGTTGGCATGTGCCGCCAGCATGTCTGAAAGGGCCTGCACGGCGGCATCGAAAGGCACGCCGTCACGCTGGTGCTCGAACAGCGCCTCCAGGCCACTGAGCATCAGCGGGCCGCGCCTGGCCGCCAACAACATCCAGGCCGGGTGCTGCTGGCGGGCGTTCAGGTATTTCTGCGTGCGTTGCTGGTTGAGGGTCGGCATTTTGGACAAGCCAAAACCGCATTTTCGCTACGCCAGCAGTGCGGCCGGCGAAACGGCCTCCACCTGAGGCGCAGAGGGGTGGCGGAACAACTCTCGATACACCACATAAACGGCGTCAAGCCGCAAGTCTGCCAGCGCGACGCGCATGCCAAACGCCATTTTGGAGGCGGTGCCTTGCCGTGCTTTTTTGCGGTCGTAGAGCATGGGTCCCCTTTTGTGTTTTGTGATTGGCTTGCTAGATTCAATCACACAATTGACCCCGGATTACAACAAGCTTAGATGTCGATATTCCCCGCCCGCAAAGCATTCGTCTCGATGAACTCACGCCGCGGTTCCACCTCATCGCCCATCAGCATGGTGAACACGCGGTCGGCTTCAATCGCGTCGTCAATCTGCACCTTGAGCAGGCGGCGCACGGTTGGGTCCATGGTGGTTTCCCAGAGCTGGGCCGGGTTCATTTCACCCAGTCCTTTATAGCGCTGGCGGCTGGTGCCGTTTTCCGCCTGGGCAATCAGCCAGGCCATGGCTTCGCGGAAGTCGTTGACCTTTTCTTCCTTCTGGCGCTCACCTTCACCGCGCATCACGCGCGCGCCTTCGCCGAGCAGGTCTTTGAAGGTATTGGCGGCATCGGCCAGCGCGGCATAGTCGGCGCCGAGCACGAAGTCCTGCGTTAGCACGCTGCTCTTCACGTTGCCATGGTGGCGCCGGCTGATGCGCAAAATGGGTTTGTCGGTGCGGGCGTCAAATTCGCCGGTAACTTCGGCGTCCGGCAACTTGGCCTGCAAGGCGATCGCCGAAGCTTCGGCATCGGCCACGGTGTCGAGCTTGAGCGCCACACCATCGGCCACCGAACGCAGCGCTTCCGAATCCATGAAGTTGTGCAAACGCGCAATCACCGCCTGCGCCGACTGGTGCTTGCGTGCCAGCTCGGCCAGGGTGTCGCCCTGGATCGTGCTGCCATTGGCGCCGCCGGTGTACACCGAGGCATTCACCAGGGCAATGCGCAGCAGGAAGCTGTCGAGCTCACTCGGCCCTTGCAGATACAGCTCTTCCTTGCCGGCCTTGACCTTGTAGAGCGGCGGCTGCGCAATATAGATGTGGCCGCGCTCCACCAGCTCCGGCATCTGGCGGTAGAAGAAGGTCAGCAACAGGGTGCGGATGTGGGCGCCGTCAACGTCGGCGTCGGTCATGATGATGATGCGGTGGTAGCGCAACTTGGCGACATTGAAGTCGTCGTTGCCGGTGCTGCCACCGGCCTTGCCGATGCCGGTGCCCAACGCAGTGATCAGCGTCAGAATTTCATTGCTGGTGAGCAGCTTTTCGTAGCGTGCTTTTTCCACGTTCAAAATCTTGCCGCGCAGCGGCAGAATCGCCTGGAACTTGCGATCCCGGCCCTGCTTGGCAGAGCCACCGGCGGAGTCGCCCTCGACGATATAGATTTCGCACAGCGCCGGGTCTTTTTCCTGGCAATCGGCCAGCTTGCCGGGCAGGCCCATGCCGTCGAGCACACCCTTGCGGCGCGTCATGTCGCGTGCCTTGCGCGCGGCTTCACGCGCCCGTGCGGCTTCAATAATTTTGCCGACAATAATCTTCGCGTCGTTCGGTCGCTCCTGCAGATAGTCGGCCAGCAGCTTGCTGACAATGTCTTCCACCGGACCGCGCACTTCGCTGGACACCAGCTTGTCTTTGGTCTGGCTGCTGAACTTGGGTTCCGGCACCTTCACCGACAACACGCAGGTCAGGCCTTCGCGCATGTCGTCGCCGGTGACTTCGACCTTGGCCTTCTTGGCCATTTCCGATTCGTCGATGTACTTGTTGATGACGCGGGTCATGGCCGCACGCAGACCGGTGAGGTGGGTGCCGCCGTCGCGCTGCGGAATATTGTTGGTGAAGCACAGCACCTGCTCGTTGTAGCCGCTGTTCCACTGCATCGCCACTTCGACACCGATGTTGGTGCCCTGGTCACTCTGGCGGTCGCCCATGGCGTGGAACACATTCGGGTGCAGTACGGTCTTGCCCTTGTTAATGAAATTCACAAAGCCCTGCACACCGCCGGCGCCGGCGAAATCGTCTTCCTTGCCGCTGCGCTCGTCCTTCAGGCGGATGCGCACGCCGTTGTTCAGGAAACTGAGTTCGCGCAAACGCTTGCTCAAGATTTCATAGTGGAAGTCGTTGTTTTCTTTGAAAATTTCAACGTCGGGCCAGAAGTGCACCTCGGTGCCGCGCTTCTCGGTTTCACCAGTGACCTTCATCGGCGAAATTTCCACGCCGTTAACGACTTCGGTCAGGCGGTTCTGCACAAAGCCCTTGCTGAACTCCATCACGTGCACTTTGCCGTCGCGGCGAATGGTCAGGCGCAGCATCTTGGACAGCGCGTTGACGCAGCTCACGCCCACGCCGTGCAAGCCGCCCGACACCTTGTAGCTGTTCTGGTTGAACTTGCCGCCGGCGTGCAGCTCGGTCAGCGCAATTTCAGCGGCGGAGCGCTTGGGCTCATGCTTGTCGTCCATCTTCACGCCGGTCGGAATACCACGGCCGTTGTCAACCACGCTGATCGAGTTGTCGGAATGGATGGTGACCAGAATGTCGTCGCAATGGCCGGCCAGCGATTCGTCGATCGAGTTGTCCACCACTTCAAACACCAGGTGGTGCAGGCCAGTGCCGTCGGAAGTGTCGCCGATGTACATGCCCGGGCGCTTGCGCACGGCCTCCAGGCCTTCCAGGATCTGGATCGAACCTTCGCCGTATGCCTCGGACGCGCCGGCCTGGTGCGCATCAATGGTGGGCTGAAAATTGGAGCTGTCGGCACCCCCTTCGCCGGTATGCACGGCGGCTTCAACAGAGGGGGTTGCTGGCTTGTTTTCTTCAGTCATGGCTCACTTCTCTCACAAATTCTCAAACTCTTGAATGAGCAAACCCCCGCAGCGCGGGGGTTTGCTCATATCGGGCGCCGCGCCAGATCGATCAGATCCGCATCGGCATGACAACGTACTTGAAAGTGGCGTTGTCGGGGATGGTGAACAGCGCCGAGCTGTTGCCATCGGAAAGCTCCACCGACACCATGTCCTGGCTCATATTGGCCAGGGCGTCGATCAGGTAGGTCACGTTGAAGCCGATTTCGATGCTGTCGCCGCCGTAGTCGATGTCGAGTTCGTCCATCGCTTCTTCCTGCTCGGCATTGTTGGCGGCCACGCGCAGGCTGCCCGGATCGATGTTCAGGCGCACGCCCTTGAACTTGTCGCTGGTCAGAATGGCGGTGCGCTGCAAGGTCGCCAGCAGGGCGGTGCGGCCGAGCGTGATCTTGTTTTTGTGGTTCTTGGGAATCACGCGGTTGTAGTCAGGGAACTTGCCTTCGACCAGCTTGGTCACAAACTCCATGCCATCAAAACTGAACTTGGCCTGGTTGTTGGCAAATTGCATTTCGATCGCGCCTTCGGCGTCGCTGAGCAGGCGCTGCAATTCAATCACCGTCTTGCGCGGCAAAATCACTTCCTGCTTGGGCACTTCCACGTCCAGCGTAGCGGAGGCAAAGGCCAGGCGGTGGCCATCCGTGGCCACCAGGCTCAGTTGCTTGCCTTCGGCAACAAACAAAATGCCATTCAGGTAATAACGGATGTCGTGCACCGCCATGGCAAACGCCACCTGACCGAGCAAGTCTTTCAGGGTCTTTTGCGGCACGCTGAAAGCCGGACCGAAATTGGCCGACTCCTGCACCAGCGGAAAGTCTTCGGCCTGCATGGTCTGCAAGGTGAACTTGCTCTTGCCGCCTTTGAGAATGACTTTGCTCTGGCTGGATTCCAGCGACACGGTCTGGTCATTCGGCATGGTGCGCAGAATGTCGATCAGCTTGCGTGCGCCAATGGTGGTTGTGAAATTGCCGGTGTCACCGCCGAGTTCGGCCGTGGTGCGGATCTGAATTTCCAGGTCGCTGGTGGTCAGCTGAAGCGAGGTGCCGGTCTTGCGCACCAGCACATTGGCAAGAATTGGCAAGGTGTGTCGCCGCTCCACGATGCCAGCAACCGACTGCAGCACCGATAACACCTTGTCTTGCGTTGCCTTCAATACGATCATGTCAACCTCTTTTTCAAACTCGACCTACGCGCACGGGACCAACAGATTCCGCTGCTTTTGATAAATACCCGGCATTTTCGCTGTTTTATGCAGCATTTCCGTGCCTGTGGGTGTGTTTTTTGGTGCTCAACCCTTTAAGGTTTGTTCCAGCACATGCAATTGCTGGTTCAGCTCTGTCATCTGCTGGCGCTCCCCACCGATTTTCCGCACCGCATGCAGCACCGTGGTGTGGTCCCGCCCGCCAAACAATTCACCAATTTCAGGCAGGCTTTTCTGCGTCAGTTCCTTGGCCAGGTACATCGCAATCTGGCGCGGCCGGGCAATGCTGGCCGGGCGCTTCTTGGAATACATGTCGGCAACCTTGATCTTGTAGTAGTCGGCCACCGTCTTCTGGATGTTTTCCACTGAAATCTGCCGGTTCTGAATCGACAGCAGGTCGCGCAAGGCCTCGCGCGCCAGGGCGATCGAGATTTCTTTCTGGTTGAAACGCGAATAGGCCAGAATTTTGCGCAGGGCACCTTCCAGTTCACGCACGTTGGAACGCACGTTTTTGGCCACAAAGAAAGCCACTTCCTCGGGCATCTCGGTGCCTTCGGCACGTGCCTTGTTGATCAGAATGGCCACGCGCATTTCCAGCTCTGGCGGCTCTATGGCCACCGTCAGGCCGGAATCAAAACGCGAAACCAGGCGCTCATGGATGTCGGTCAAGCCCTTGGGATAGGTATCGCTGGTCATCACAATGTGTGACTTCTTGGCCAACAGCGCTTCAAAGGCATTGAAGAACTCTTCCTGGGTCCGATCCTTGTTGGCAAAAAACTGTACATCGTCGATCAACAGCAGATCAAGCGAGTGGTAACGGTCCTTAAATTCGTCAAAAGTCTTGCGCTGGTAGGCCTTAACCACATCTGAAACAAATTGTTCCGCATGTATGTATAAAACCTTGCTGTTGGGCTTGTCCGCGAGCAGACAGTTGCCCACCGCATGCATCAGGTGCGTCTTGCCCAGACCGACGCCGCCGTAGATGAACAGTGGGTTGTACATGTGGCCCGGCATGGTCGCCACGTGCATGGCGGCGGCACGCGCCATGCGGTTCGCGGTACCTTCGACCAGGGTGTCAAAGGTGAGCATGCTGTTGAGGCGATTCTTGGGCAAACCGGCATTCCGGTCATCCACCATATCGACGCTTTCGTCGACCGCCAGCACATCAACGGCACGCTTGGCAAACACCGGCCTTACGGCGATTTCCCGCGGAGTGATCGCTAACTCTACCTGCACCGGCTGGCCATACAGACGCTCCAGCAGCGCGGATATTTTGCCGCCATACTGGGCCCGGATCCAGTCCAGTTTGAAGCGGTTGGCAACGAAAATGGTGACCTTGGAAAAGTCTTCCTCGACCTGTGCCAGCAGGGGCTTGATCCAGGTGTTGAACTGCTGCTCGGGCAACTCCTGCGCCAGCTGGTCTACGCAACTTTGCCACAGGCTTTGGCCCATGTCGTAGGCGCTGCTGTCGTGTTGTTTGTCTGGGTGTCCCGTGCTCATTCTTCTTCTCGGCGTCTTCTCAGCTTCTGTGGATAGTTCTAATTTGCTGCATCCCGGATTGTAATTTATCAAAGCCTTATCCACAAAAGGCAAGCACCTGCTGGGATTATCCACAGCGCCTGCGACTTTGGAACTAATATCTTTCCTAAGATCTTGCCAGCATTGGATAAATTTGCGATAATCCTGGGTTTCCCTGATTCTGTTCGGGGCGACTAGATTCGAGATCATTATGAAACGCACATACCAACCTTCCAAAATCCGCCGCGCCCGTACCCACGGCTTCCTGGTTCGCATGAAGACCCGCGGCGGTCGCGCTGTGATCAACGCTCGCCGCGCCAAGGGCCGCAAGCGTCTGGCTGTCTAAGTAGCCAGCCCATTTGATTGGCTCGTCCTTGGGGCACACTTCATGTCTCAGGACACTTCAATACCCGTGCGTACCAAGGTGCAACGGTTGAAGACCCGGCCACAGTTTCAGGCAGTTCTGGCCGGCAAGACGCTGGCCCGCACTGCCCATTTTGCGTTGCACAGCACGCCGCTGGCGCCCGAGTCCAGTGGATCCGAGCCGCCAGACCCGCTAGACGCCCTGTTCGCCGGTCATTGCCTCTGGTTCGGCGCCATGGTGCCCAAGCGCTGGGCGAAACGCGCTGTGACACGCAACACCATCAAGCGCCAGATCTACAACGTGAGCCTGCAGTACGCGTCCCAACTCGACCATGCGGCCCACCTCGTGCGTTTGCGCTGCGGCTTCGAGCCCAAACACTTTGTCAGCGCCACTTCGGATGCGCTCAAGGCCGCCGTGCGCGCCGAATTGCAGCATCTGTTTGAACGTGCCTGTGCCGCCCATGCGGTTGCAGCAGCGTGAAGCCATGTTGCGCACGCTGCTGATATCACTGGTGCGAGGCTATCGCCTCTTTTTAAGTCCCTGGCTCGGCTCCAGTTGCCGCTTCACACCCACCTGCTCGCAGTATTCCCTGCAAGCGCTGGAGCAGCATGGCGCCCTGTTGGGCAGCTATCTCACTGCGGCGCGCATTGCGCGTTGCCACCCCTGGTGTGCCGGCGGCAACGACCCGGTACCCTGCGCGTCTCCCCGGCTGTTTGGCCGATTGATTTCCCCTTCTGAAAAGAAACCCTCATGAACGATATCCGCCGCACTATTTTGTGGGTCATCTTTGGTTTTTCCATGATTCTGCTGTGGGACCAATGGCAGGTCTACAACGGACACAAAGCCACCTTCTTCCCGCGCCCGGACAGCCAGGCCAGCGCTCCTGCAAGCGGCGCCAGCCAGGCTGTTACGCCAGAAGCAGTGAAACCGGTCGTCAGCGCCGCCGCCCCGGCGATGCCGGTCAGCCCGAGCAGCGTGCCCACGGAACGCTTTGAAGTCAGCACCGACGTGCTCAAGCTGACCCTGGATACCGAAGGCGGTTCGCTGGTGCGCGCCGAACTGCTCAAACACGCTGACACCGAAGACAAGAACAAAAACTTCGTTCTGCTCGACGACAGCAAAGACCGCATTTACCTGGCCCAAAGCGGCGTGGTGGCCGGTGCCGGCGGCGGCTCCTTCCCCACCCACAAGACCGTCATGAGCGCCAGCGGCCCGCACAGTCTGGCCGATGGACAAGACGAACTGGTCATCAAGTTCACCTCGCCCGATGTCGGCGGGCTGCGTCTGGTCAAGACCTACACCCTGCGCCGTGGCGCATATGACATTGCGGTTCGCCACGAGCTGATCAACACCTCCAGCGCCACCCTGTCACCGCAGCTCTACCTGCAACTGGTGCGCGATGGCAACAAGCCGGCCGGCGGCTCCAAGTTCTACTCCACCTACACCGGCCCCGCGGTTTACACCGACGCCAAGAAGTTCGAGAAAGTCGATTTCAGCGACATCAAGAAGAAAAAAGCCGAGTTTGAAAAGAGCAGCAGCAATGGCTACATCGCCATGGTGCAGCACTACTTCGCCAGCGCCTGGATCCTGCCTGACGGCGTGCAGCGCAACATTTCCATGGATGCTGTGGACATCGGTGCCCCGCTGGCCGACTGCTGCTACCGCGCCACCATGGTGGCCCCGCTGGACGCGCTGGCCCCTGGTTCCAGCAAGACCATCGACGCCAAACTGTTTATCGGACCGCAGGAAGAAAAAACCCTGGAAGCCCTGGCCCCCGGCCTGGAACTGCTGAAAGACTATGGCCGCCTGACGATTCTGGCCAAGCCGCTGTACTGGCTGCTCGACAAAATCCACTCGGTGCTGCAAAACTGGGGCTGGTCCATCGTCGCCCTGGTGCTGCTGCTGAAGATCGCCTTCTACTGGCTCAATGCCAAGGCCTACGCCAGCATGGCCAAAATGAAGGCCATCAATCCCAAGATCATGGAAATGCGCGAGCGTCTGAAAGACTCGCCACAGCAGATGCAGCAGGAAATGATGCGCATGTACCGTGAAGAGAAAGTCAACCCGATGGGTGGCTGCTTCCCGATCCTGATCCAGATTCCAGTGTTCATTGCGCTGTATTCGGTGCTGCTGTCCACCGTGGAAATGCGCAATGCGCCCTGGGCACTGTGGATTCATGACCTGTCGGCACCCGATCCTTTCTACATCCTGCCGCTGGTCTATACCCTGACCATGCTGCTGCAGACCTCGCTCAACCCGGCACCGCCGGACCCCATGCAAGCCAAGATGATGTGGTTCATGCCGCTGGCCTTCAGCGTGATGTTCTTCTTCTTCCCGTCCGGCCTGGTGATTTACTGGATCAGCAACAACGTGTTGTCGATTGCCCAGCAATGGATCATCAACACCCGCATGGGCGTGCCGCCCAAGTTCAACGTACCCAAGTTTTTCTGAGCTGACTGCGCAACGGCCGCGCCATGCTGCCCCGCCACCATGACCCGATTCTGGCGCTGGCAACGGCGCCAGGCCGGGGTGCCGTAGGCATTGTGCGCATCAGCGGCAAGTCGCTGGGTGCCTTCATTAGCGCCTTGCTCGGGCGCAGCCTGCGCCCGCGTGAAGCCACTTACCTGCCGTTTCGTGACCAGCACGGCGACCCGATCGACCAGGGCCTGGCCCTGTACTTTCCTGCGCCGCACTCGTTTACCGGCGAAGACGTGCTCGAATTGCAGGCGCACGGCGGTCCGGTGGTGTTGCAACTGCTGCTGGCACGCTGTCTTGCCGTCGGCGCCAGCATGGCGGCGCCAGACACGACGCCGGTGCTGCCGCATCTGCGGCTGGCCGAAGCTGGCGAATTTTCCCAGCGCGCCTTTCTCAACGACAAAATCGATCTGGCCCAGGCCGAAGCCATTGCCGACCTGATCGACGCCAGCACCGAGGCCGCCGCCCGCAGCGCTACGCAATCGCTCTCGGGCGCCTTTTCACGCGAAATCCAGCGCCTGCGCGAGGCCCTGATACGGCTGCGCATGCTGGTCGAGGCCACGCTCGATTTCCCGGAAGAGGAAATCGACTTTCTGCAACAGGCCGACGCCCAAGGCCAGCTGCAACACATCCAGCAAGCGCTGCAAGACGTGCTGGCGCGCGCACGCCAGGGCGTGTTGCTGCGCGAGGGCATCCAGGTGGTGATTGCCGGCCAGCCCAACGCCGGCAAATCTTCGCTGCTGAATGCGCTGGCCGGCGCCGAACTGGCCATCGTCACGCCGATTGCCGGCACCACGCGCGACAAAGTGCAGGAAACGATCCAGATCGAAGGCGTGCCAATCCATGTGGTCGACACCGCGGGACTGCGCGCCAGCGAAGACGTGGTCGAGCAAATGGGCATTGCACGGGCCTGGGACGCCATCGGCAAAGCCGATGCGGTGCTGTTCCTGCATGACCTGACACGCAGCGACAGCGCAGACTATGCGGCTGGTGATGCCGAAATTGCCCGCACCTTGCAAAGCACCTTGGCGCAGCAAGTGCCGGTGCTCGATATCTGGAACAAGGCCGACGCCAGCGCCACAGCGGCACCAACGGGCGCGCTGACGCTGTCAGCCAAAACCGGTGCCGGCCTGGACACCTTGCGCCACAAATTGCTCGAAATTGCAGGCTGGCAGCCGCCCGCGGCCGGCACCTTTATCGCCCGCGAACGCCATCTGCAGGCCTTGCGCCAGGTGCAAGACCATACGGCGCAGGCAAGCCGCCTGCTGGGCGCCCGCATTCCGGCGCTTGACCTGCTGGCCGAAGAACTGCGGCTGGCGCAATCGGCACTCAACCAGATCACCGGAGAATTCAGTTCCGACGATTTATTGGGTGTGATTTTTTCTCAGTTCTGCATTGGCAAGTAGGCCGCCAAGCTGTAGTAAATTGCGCCACACCATGCACAAACTATTTTCTTTGGCCTTGCTCAGCGGCGCCGCCCTGCTGAGCGCCTGCGCTGCCAGCGGGCCGTCCAGCCCGTCGGCGCGGCCGGTGTTCTATCCGAATGCAACGCTGAACCGGGTTGGTCAGGCGCAGGCACAAAGCGACGCGGACCAATGCATCAGCAACGCCAAAGAAGCCGGCCTGACACCGGAAGAAAATGACAACGCCGTGGCCCATGGCGCCGCCAAGGGTGCGGCCATTGGTGGCAGCGTTGGTGTGGTCGGCTCCCTGGTGCGCGGTCACCCGGTGCAGGCGCTGGAAAACGGTGTTGCCGGTGCCGCCATCGGTGGTACCGCGGGCGCTGTTGCCGGTGCCTTTCACGAGAAAGCCAGCCCGACCTTCCGCCACTACGTGCAGCGCTGTCTGAAAGACAAAGGCTACGACGTGATTGGCTGGAACTAATAGCAAACCGGGCGCGGCCCTCAGTGGCCGGCGAAATCCACCAAAGTAAACAACGGCAGTCCGGCGTCCCGCAGGCGCTGTGAGCCACCGAGCTCCGGCAAATCAACAATCGCCGCACCTTCCATCACGTGCGCGCCCAGACGCTCCAGCAACAGACGCCCGGCCATCATGGTGCCGCCGGTGGCGATCAGATCATCAATCAGCAGCACACGCTGGCCCGGCTGCACCGCGTCGATATGCAACTCGACGGTAGCGCTGCCGTACTCCAGCTCATAGGTCTCGGCCACGGTGGTGAACGGCAGCTTGCCCTTCTTGCGGATCGGCACAAACCCGACATTGAGTTCATAAGCCACCACCGCGCCCAAAATAAAGCCGCGCGCATCCAGCCCGGCCACTACGTCAGGACGCAGCGCCGGGTCCATATAGCGGTGCACAAAAGCATCGATCAGCACGCGGAACACCTTGGCATCCTGCAACAGGGGAGTGATGTCACGGAACTGCACCCCGGGTGCGGGCCAATCGGCGACCGTGCGAATGTGCTCCCGCAAATATTGGTTCACGCTGTGCTTGTACAAAAGCTACCCCTTTAATAAATGTATTTCGGCCAGCGCCAGCGCCTCGGCCTTGCCCGACAACACCAGGGTGTCGCCGTCTTCCAGCACAGTGTCTTCGCTCAACGCGCTGGGCATGCCATTGCTGCGCCGCAGACTCACCACCCGCACCCCCATGGCGTGCAATGGAAAGTCGCTGAGGGGCCGCTTGGATGCCCTGGCACCCAGCGGCAAAGTAAAGGTCGACAAGCGCTCCAGTTGCAGCACATCGTCGGCCAGGTCGTCGGCACCATGAAAGAAGCCGCGCAGCAGGTTGTAACGCGCATCCCGCTGGTCCTGCACGATGCGAATCACCCGCCGCATCGGCACCCCAACCAGCGCCAGCGCGTGGCTGGCCAGCATCAAGGAGCCTTCCAGCGCCTCCGGTACCACCTCGGTGGCGCCGGCAGCCTGTAGTTTTTCCAGACTGCGGTCGTCCTGGGTGCGCACAATCACCGGCACCTGCGGCGCGTGCGAACGGGTGTGGTTCAGCACCTTGATCGCCGCCGCCTCATCCAGATACGTCACCACCACCGCACTGGCCCGTGCCAGGCCAGCTGCCATCAGCGCCTGCAAGCGGCCGGCATCGCCAAACACCACCGAGTCACCGGCGGTGGCGGCCTGGCGCACCCGGTCCGGATCAAGGTCCAGCGCCATGTAGGGAATGTGCTCGCCATCGAGCATGCGCGCCAGATTCTGGCCGCTGCGACCATAGCCGCAAATAATCACATGGCGATTGGCATTGATCGACTTGCGCGCAATAGTGGTCATCTGCAAAGACTGTTGCAACCATTCGTTGGCCACCAGCTTCATCACGATCCGATTGCTGTACATCACTACAAATGGCGTCAGCAACATCGACAGCACCATCGCCGCCAGAATCGGATTCAGCAGCGCTGGCGGCACCAGGTCGTTGCCCTGCGCCAGCGTCAGCAGCACAAATCCGAATTCACCCGCCTGCGCCAGGTACAAACCGGCACGCATGGCAACGCCGGTAGACGCGCCCAGCAGGCGCGCCAGCGCAGTCACCAACACCGCCTTGAACAGTATCGGCAGCACCAGCAGTAGCAACACCAGCGGCCAGCGCTCAAGCACCAGACGCCAATCCAGCAGCATGCCGATGCTGATGAAGAACAGGCCCAGCAAAACATCGTGAAACGGCCGGATATCGGTCTCAACCTGGTGCTTGTATTCGGTTTCTGAAATCAGCATGCCGGCAATGAACGCGCCCAGCGCCAGGCTCAGGCCCGCCAGCTCGGTCAGCCAGGCCAGCCCCAGTGTGATCAACAGCAAATTCAGCACAAACAATTCGGCACTCTTGCGCCGCGCCACTGCGGTCAGCCAGCGCCGCATCACATGCTGGCCACCAATCAGCAACACCGTCACCAGCAACGCACCCTTGATTCCCGCCAAGGTCAGCGCTGGCATCAGGCTCTCGGCGGGCGTGCCCAGGGCCGGGATCAGCACCAGCATCGGCACCACGGCGAGGTCTTGCAACAGCAGTACGCCCATCACGCGCTTGCCGTGCTCGGACTCCAGTTCGAGCCGTTCCACCATCAATTTGACGACGATGGCGGTGCTGCTCATGGCCAGCGCCGCTGACAGTGCCAAGGCGGTGCGCCAGTCCATGCCCCACAGGCCCGGGAACCAGCGCGCCAGCAACAGTTCCGCAGCGGTCGCCAGCAGCATGGTCGCCACCACCTGCGCCAAACCCAGCCCAAACACATGCTTGCGCATGGCGCGCAATTTGGACAGACTGAAGTCCAGGCCGATCACAAACATCAGGAACACCACGCCAAACTCGCCCAGGTGGCGTACGCCATCGGCGTTCTGTGACAGCGCCAGCGCATTCGGCCCGATCAGCACTCCAACCCCGAGATAACCCAGCATGGCCGGCAGTTTGAACAGGCGACACAGCACCACACCGAGCACTGCGGCCAGCAGATAAACAAGGGTGATTTCGAGTCCGCTCATGGCCCAATACTAGCAAGTGCCGATCCAGCAACCGCGCGCTCTATAAAATGCGCACATGACTGAACACGCATCCCGGACTGTGGCGGCCTCGGCGCAACGGGCCATTACCCTGGCCCAAGAGACCTTTGAGATTGAGGCGGGCGCCGTACTGGGCCTGAAAAACCGGGTCGGCGCCGCGTTTGCCCAGGCGGTCAGCCTGGTACTGGCCTTGCGCGGACGGGTGGTGGTAATGGGCATGGGCAAGAGCGGGCACATCGGCCGCAAGATCGCCGCCACGCTGGCCTCCACTGGCACGCCGGCGATGTTCGTCCACCCCGCCGAGGCCAGCCATGGCGACCTCGGAATGATCACCGCCGACGACCTGGTGCTGGCGATCTCGAACAGCGGCGAATCGGCAGAAATGGCGGTACTGCTGCCGGTGCTCAAGCGCCTGGGCGCGCCGCTGGTTGCCATCACCGGCAACGCCCAGTCCACCATGGCGCGGCACGCCGATCTCTGGCTTGACAGCGGCGTTGCCAAGGAAGCCTGTCCGCTGAACCTGGCGCCTACCGCCAGCACCACCGCACAACTGGCCCTGGGCGATGCACTGGCCGTGGCCTTGCTGGATGCACGCGGTTTTCGTGCCGAAGACTTTGCCCGCTCGCATCCGGGTGGCGCGCTGGGCCGCAAACTCCTGACCCACGTCAGCGACGTCATGCGCACTGGCAGCGCCGTACCACGCGTCAGCAGCGACACCAGCTTCAGCGAACTGATGCGCGAAATGAGCAGCAAGGGCCTGGGCGCCGCCGCCATTGTGGACGCCCAGGACCAGGTGTTGGGCATCTTCACCGACGGCGACCTGCGCCGTCTGGTGGAACAAGGCCGTGACCTGCGCGGCTGCCAGGCCCGCGACGTGATGCACCCCGGCCCGCAAACCATCGCCCGGGACGCCCTGGCAGTGGACGCGGCCGACCTGATGGAGCGCATGCGTATCAACTGCGTGCTGGTGCTCGACGCCCAGGGCCAGTTGTGCGGTGCCATCAGCAGCAACGACCTGATGCGGGCCAAGGTCATTTGATGGCCGCCGCCCTGAACTTCGATCCGGCCCTGTTGCTGCAGGCGCAAGGTGTGCGCGTCGCCTTTTTCGACGTTGACGGTGTGCTGACCGACGGCGGGCTGCTGTTTTCCGAAACCGGCGAAAGCATGAAGCGCTTCAATACGCTGGACGGCCATGGCCTGAAAATGCTGCAGAAAGCCGGCATCACGCCGGCCATCATTACCGGACGCGATTCGCAGCCACTGCGCGCACGGCTGCATGCGCTGGGCATCACCCACGCCCATTTCGGCACCGAAGACAAACAACCGGCGGCCGAGCAAACGCTGAACGCTTTGGGCCTGGACTGGCAGCAAGCCGCCGCCATGGGCGACGACTGGCCCGACCTGCCCATGTTGTGCCGCGCCGCCTTTGCCTGCGCGCCCGCCAATGCCCATGTGGAGGTGCGCGCCCGCGCCCATTTCATTACCAGCGCCCAAGGGGGGTTTGGCGCGGTGCGCGAATTTTGCGATCTGCTGCTGGTCGCCAGCGGCCGCTACGCGGACTTGCTGGACGGGTACTTGCGCCCATGAAAGACCCCCGGGACCTGGCGCGCGAAGCCTGGGAATACTTTCTGCTGTACCTGCCACTGGCCTGTATGGTGATCGTGGCGCTGGGTTCCTACTGGATGGTGCGCAGCACCCCGGCACCCAGTGCCCCAAGCCGGCCGGTCGCCTTGCGCCACGCCCCCGACTATTTCATGGACGGCTTTTCAATCAAAACCTTCGATGCCGGTGGCCGCGTACGCAGCGAAGTCATGGGCACCCACGCGGCCCATTATCCCGATACCCAGTCGCTGGAGATCAAGAACATCCGCATCCGCTCGTACGACGACAAAGGGCAGCTGACCACGGCCCAGGCCGATCTCGGCTTGACCAATGAAGATGGCTCCCAGGTACAGCTCATAGGCAACGCCGTGGTGGTGCGCGACAGCAGCGGCGGCAAAGACAGCAGCGACAACCCGCCACGCCTGGAATATCGCGGCGAATTCCTGGACGCCTTTATGACCACCGAACAGATCAAATCGCACAAGCCGGTGCAACTGACACGCGGCAACAGCCACTTCAGCGCCGACCGCATGGACTATGACAATGTGGCACAGGTGCTCAAACTCGATGGCCGGGTGCGCGGCACCATCGGTGGCAGCCCGGCCCGTTAAACCCCGCAGGAACCCCGCCATGACCGCTCCGATCGTCTTCATTACCGGCGCTTCCAGTGGCATCGGACAGGCCCTGGCCTGGGAGTATTACCAGGCCGGTTATACGCTGGCGTTGGTCGCCCGGCGCCAGGAGGCGATTCAGGCCTGGGCGGTACAGCGCGGCATCGCGCCGGATCGGCTGCGTTGCTATGGCGCCGATGTCTGCGATACCAACAGCATCGTCGATGCCGGTCTGGCCTGCATGCGCGAGTTGGGCGTGCCCGATGTGGTGATTGCCAACGCTGGAATCAGCGTCGGGGTCGACACCGCCGTGCGCGCCGACATCGACGTACTGGCGCGCGTACTGGCGACCAACAACGTAGGCATGGCAGCCACCTTCCATCCCTTTGTCACGCCCATGTGCACGCGCGGCTCGGGCACGCTGGTCGGCATTGGCAGTGTCGCCGGCATTCGCGGTCTGCCGGGCCACGGTGCCTACTGCGCCAGCAAGGCGGCAAGCATCGCCTATTGCGAGAGTTTGCGCGGCGAATTGCGCTCCAGTGGTGTGCGCGTGGTGACGATTTGCCCGGGCTATATCGACACACCACTGACGCGAAGCAATCGCTATTCCATGCCGTTTCTGATGCCGGTTGAGAAATTTGCCCGGCAAGCCTACCAGACCATCGACGCCGCTTGCTCTTACCGTGTCATTCCCTGGCAGATGGCCGGGGTGGCGAAATTGCTGCGCCTGTTGCCGAATGCGCTGTTTGACCGCCTGCTGGCCGGACGGCCGCGCAAGCAACGCGGCACCGAACACTGAGCTGGCCGCTTTCTTGACTGCGGCCATGCTCGCCGCAGCCAATAAAAAAGGACCCGAAGGTCCTATTTTTTCAAGGCCCCGAAGGACCTTGTTGCATGCTGCTGCTTAGTAGCTGCTACGGCCACCGCCGTAACCACCACCGCCGCCGCCGCCGGAACGGCCACCGCCGTAACCGCCGCCACCGCCGCCGCCGGAACGACCGCCACCGCCGTAGCCGCCGCCGCCGCCACCACCAGCGCCGCCACCGAAGCCGCCAGAGCGGGGGGGACGTGGTTCCATCGGACGGGCTTCGTTGACAACCAGTCCACGGCCACCGTATTGCTGACCATTGACACCGCTGATAGCTGCTTGTGCTTCAGCATCGCTGCCCATTTCCACAAAGCCGAAGCCTTTGGAGCGACCAGTGTCACGTTCCATCATGACCTTGGCGCTGGTGACGGTACCGTGCGGAGCAAATGCTTGCTGCAGGTCTTCGTCACGGAAAGAATATGGCAGGTTGCCAACGTAAAGTTTGTTGCCCATGTAAGGACTCCTCAAAATAACTCAAAAAGCGATGGAGTCCAAAACCGCAATCAACAAACCAATGAAGACTTAGAGCAGACGCGAAACTGACTAAACACCGCAAACTTGCTTCGCCTGAATTTCGACAAAGCGATTTCATTATGCGTCAAATTGTCAAGTTTGGCCAAATTTTTTCACTGAATGGTTCAGTCTGTACTTTCTGCGTCCTCTGCTGTCGTGTAATTGCGCCACTGGCGCATGGCATTGCGCATATGCAGCAATTGCCGTTCAAAACGTGGACAGGCATCGCAGGCCAGTAAATGCAGCCGCAGCGCGCAGCGGTCAGCCCAAGGCAAATCGCGGTCTTCGCGGGCCAGGAGCAACGCCGCAACCTGTTTGCAGCTTCGTCGCAGGAGCTTCATGCGGCACTCGCCTTTCCATACCAGTTCAGATCCAGACATTCACGCAATCGACCGCGCGCACGGTGCAGTTGCACATACAGATTGGTCGGCGTCAGGTCCAGGGTCTTACAAATTTCTTCGCTATCGAGTTCCAGCCACTCGCGCATCAAAAACAGGCGCGCTTGCGCGGCCGGCAAATGCTGGGTGCAGGCTTCCAGAATGTCAAAAAACTGGCGCTGTTGAATTTCCTGCTCCGGGTTGCCCCAGTCGGCCGGCAGCTCGGCAAAATGCCCGTCGGCCTGAAACACGATGTGCTCCAGCGGGTCTTCGGTTTCATCGGCCGCCAGTCCGGCACTGGCAATTTCGCGGCCCTGCAGCCGCAACGCATCGACCACCTTGTGTTTCAGAATGCCAACCAGCCAGGTCTTGAGCTGGGACCGCCGGGCAAATGCCTGCGGCTTGGCCAGGGCCGCCAGCATCACTTCCGACACGGCGTCCTCGGCCCAGGTCTCGTTGCGTAGCTGCAACCGGGCATATTTCAGCAAGTATCCGCGCAGGTCGGCGACCTGCTGTGCAAAAGTGGGCATGGGCCGCATTGTCGCGCAGGTCGGCCCAGGCCGCGCTTACCAGTTGGCCTCGTGCTCCGGTGTGGCGCTGATCTTGTGGATAGACAAATCGGCCCCCTCGTACTCTTCTTCCTGGCTCATGCGCAAACCGACCAACAACTTGAGTGCGCCGTACACCACGAAACCGCCAAGCAGCGCCCAGAGCACCCCCAAACCGGTGCCAATCAGTTGCCCGCCCAAGCTCACGGTGCCCAGACCACCCAGCGCCTTGCTGCCAAATATGCCGGCAGCAATGCCACCCCAGGTGCCACACAGACCGTGCAAGGGCCAGACGCCGAGCACGTCGTCAATCTTCCACTTGTTTTGCGTCAACGTGAACATGTAAACAAAGATCGCCCCGGCAATACCCCCCACCACCAGCGCGCCCAGCGGATGCATCAGGTCGGAACCGGCGCACACGGCAACCAGACCGGCCAGCGGGCCGTTGTGCAAAAAGCCGGGATCGTTCTTGCCCATCAACAACGCCACCAGCGTGCCACCGACCATCGCCATCAACGAGTTGACCGCGACCAGTCCGGAAATCTTGTCCAGGGTTTGTGCGCTCATGACGTTGAAGCCAAACCAGCCCACCGTCAAAATCCAGGCGCCCAGCGCCAAGAACGGAATGCTTGACGGCGGATGCGCCGAGATGGCGCCGTCCTTGCGGTAACGGTTGCTGCGCGCGCCGAGCAAAATCACGGCGCCCAACGCAATCCAGCCGCCCACGGCGTGCACCACCACGCTGCCGGCAAAGTCATGAAACTCTTCACCGGTCGCGGCTTTGATCCAGGCCTGGACACCAAAGTGCTGATTCCAGGCAATGCCTTCAAAGAAGGGATAGACAAAGCCGACGATCACTGCCGTAGCCATCAGCTGCGGCCAGAACTTGGCGCGCTCGGCAATGCCGCCGGAAATAATGGCCGGAATCGCTGCCGCAAAGGTCAGCAGGAAAAAGAACTTCACCAGTTCGTAGCCATTCTTGCTGGCCAAGGCTTCGGCGCCGACAAAGAAGTCCGTGCCATAGGCCACGCTATAGCCCACGACAAAATAAACCACCGTGGAAATCGAGAAATCCACCAGAATTTTCACCAGCGCATTGACCTGGTTCTTGCGCCGCACCGTGCCCAACTCCAGAAATGCAAAACCCGCGTGCATGGCAAGCACCATGACTGCGCCCAACAAAATGAACAAGGCATTTGCGCCCTGATTCAGTGCATCCATACCACCAACCCTCCAATAAAGCATTAATTCGGTGCATAAAATCAGAAAACCCGATTTATGCACCGAATGCAAGCAAAATTCACGCCAATGCGCGCCTTATCGGTGCGTGCGTGATTTTTTGGTGCATTTTTATTGGAAGGGACAGCCGCATTTACAGCGTTTTGCCGCGCCGGCTGAACTGCCAACCTTCCACGCTGTAAACCAGCAAGGCCGCCCAGATCAGGGCAAAACCGATCAACCGTGCCGCTTCGAAGGCCTCGCCAAACAGCCAGACTCCGAGCACGAATTGCAGACTCGGCGAGATGTATTGCAAGATGCCCATGGTGGTCAGGGTGATGCGCCGTGCACCGGCGGCAAACAGCAGCAACGGCATCGCCGTGAGCGGCCCGGCCAGCATCAGCAAATAAAGATGGCCGGCGTCCCCCTGCGCAAAAGCGCTGTGCCCTTGCCAGGTCATATAGCCCAGCACCAGTGCCGCCAGCGGCGCCAGCATCAAGGTCTCCAGCGCCAGCCCTTCAAGCGCGCCGAGCACCGCCACCTTGCGCAGCAGGCCATAGAAACCAAAGGTCACGGCCAGCGTCAGGGCAACCCAGGGCGGATGCCCGGCCAGCACCCACAACCACAACACACCGGAGGCGGCCACCGCCACCGCCAGCCACTGGCCTTTGCGCGGTCGTTCATGCAATACAAAAAAGCCCAGCGCCACATTCACCAGTGGCAGCATGAAATAGCCCAGGCTCGAATCCAGCACGTGGTGGCTGGTAACGGCCCAGACATAGGTCAGCCAGTTTGCCGCCAGCAGCAGTGCCGATGCGGCAAACGCCAGCAGCACCCGGGGTTGCGCCGCCAGGCGCGGCAACCAGTCCCAGTGCCGGCGCCAAAGCAGCACGCCCAGCAGAAACACCAGCGACCAGAGCGTGCGGTGCATCACCACCTCGACCGGCCCGATGCCAACCAGCAGGTGGAAATACAGCGGAAACAGGCCCCAGCAGACATAGGCCAACGCAGCGTACAAAATGCCGCGGTTCATGGCCGGGCTCCTGCCAGGCAACACCAGAAAAAAACGCGCCTTGCCGGCGCGTTTTTGATAGCCAGTAGCACGCGCTGCTTACTTGCTAAGCACGCGCACCATTTCCAGGCACTTGTTGGAATAGCCCCACTCGTTGTCGTACCAGCTGACCAGCTTCACGAAGGTGCCGTCCAGCGCAATACTGGCGTCGGCATCAAAGATGGAAGTGCGGGTATCACCACGGAAGTCGGTAGCAACAACCTTCTCGTCGGTGTAACCCAGCACGCCGGCCAGGGCGCCCTGGCTCTGGGCCTTGATTTCGGCGCAGATTTCGGCCAGCGTAGCGGGCGAATTCAGTTCCACCGTCAGGTCGACCACGGACACATCGCTGGTCGGCACACGGAACGACATGCCGGTGAGCTTCTTGTTCAGTTCAGGAATCACCACACCCACCGCCTTGGCAGCGCCAGTGCTGGAGGGAATGATATTTTCCAGAATGCCGCGGCCACCGCGCCAGTCTTTGTTGGAAGGACCGTCCACCGTCTTCTGGGTCGCCGTGGCGGCGTGCACGGTAGTCATCAGGCCGCGCTTGATGCCCCACTTGTCGTTCACCACCTTGGCCAGCGGTGCCAGGCAGTTGGTGGTGCACGATGCGTTGGAAATAATGGCTTGGCCGGCGTAGGTGGTGTGGTTGACACCGTAGACGAACATCGGGGTGTCGTCCTTGCTGGGGGCCGACATAATCACTTTCTTGGCGCCAGCGTCGATGTGCTTTTGTGCCGAAACCTTGTCCAGGAACAGGCCGGTGGACTCAATCACCACATCAGCGCCGACTTCGTTCCACTTCAGGTTGGCCGGATCGCGCTCTTGCGTCAGGCGGATCTGCTTGCCATTGACCAGCAGCATATTGCCCTGCACCGACACTTCACCCTTGAAGCGGCCGTGGACCGAGTCGTACTGCAGCATGTAAGCCAGGTATTCCGGCTCCAGCAGGTCGTTAATGCCAACGACTTCAATGTCGCTGAAATTCTGCAGCGCAGAACGCAGCACGTTGCGACCAATGCGTCCAAAACCATTAATACCAATCTTGATAGTCATCTGCCATCTCCTGAAATGAAATCGTAAAAAATAAAAACCTTATTTCGCCTTGCGGGTCAGCACCGTCTGCACGGTATCGGCCACGTTTTCGGCGGTAAAGCCAAAGTGCTTGAACAGCGTCGGTGCCGGTGCCGATTCACCAAAGGTGTCGATGCCGACCACCGCGGAAACACCGTATTTCCACCAGCCGTCGGTGCTGCCCATTTCCACCGCCACACGCGGCAGACCGGCCGGCAGGACCTCGGTTTTGTATGCGCTGCTCTGGCGGTCAAAGGTAGTGGTGCTGGGCATCGAGACCACGCGCACGGCAATCTTGCGTTGCGCCAGCAGGGCTTGCGCCTGCAGCGCCAGCTGCACTTCGGAACCGGTGGCAATGATGACGGCCTGGGTCTTCTTTTTCAGGCCCACTTCCTGCGGCTCGGACAGTACATAAGCGCCCTTGCTGATATTGTCCAGACCGCTGGCGTCGGGGGCCAGATCGGAATCGCCCTTGGGGGCGTAGCTCAGGTTTTGGCGCGACAGCAACAGCGCGGTCGGCTTGTTCTGGTTTTGCAGTGCGACGGTCCAGGCCACTGCGGTTTCAGCGGTATCGCCGGGACGCCAAACGTCCAGATTCGGAATCAGGCGCAGCGAAGCAGCATGCTCGATCGACTGGTGCGTCGGGCCGTCTTCGCCCAGACCGATGGAGTCATGGGTAAACACGTGCACCACACGCAGCTTCATCAGCGCCGCCATGCGAATGGCATTGCGGCTGTAATCGCTGAAGGTCAGGAAGGTGCCACCATAGGGAATGAAGCCACCGTGCAGGGCGATGCCGTTCATGATGGCGGCCATGCCGAATTCACGCACACCGTAATTGATGTGGCGGCCACCGATCAGCTTGCCGCTGGCGTCCTCCGTCTGCGCCACCGCGCCATTGGCTTCGAAGCGCAGGTTTGGCGTGCACTTGGTGTTGGTCAGGTTGGAGCCGGTCAGGTCGGCCGAGCCACCCAGCATTTCCGGCAGTGCTGCCGTGAAAGATTCCAGTGCCAGTTGCGAGGCCTTGCGGCTGGCCACGGTTTCGGCTTTCTGGTGCGCGCCAATGATGGTGTCGACGGCGGTTTGCACAAAATTCTTCGGCAACTCGCCCTTGCTACGGCGCAGCAGCTCCTTGGCCAGTTCCGGGAAAGCTGCCTTGTAGGCGGCAAAACGCGTATTCCAGTCGGCTTCTGCCGCCTTGCCCTTGGCCTTGGCGTCCCAGTCGGCGTACACCGACTTCGGAATTTCAAACGGTGCATGCGGCCACTCGATGGCCTCGCGCGTGAGCTTGATTTCTTCCGCCCCGAGCGGTTCGCCGTGGGCCTTGGCGGTGTTGGCGCGGTTCGGGCTGCCCTTGCCAATGTGGGTCCGGCAAATGATCAGCGTCGGGTGCTCGGTGGACTGCTTGGCTTCTGCAATGGCGCTGGAGACGCGCGCAGCGTCATGGCCGTCGATCGGGCCCAGCACATTCCAGCCGTAGCTGACAAAGCGCAACGCCGTGTTGTCGGCAAACCAGGGCGCCACCTGGCCGTCAATCGAAATGCCGTTGTCGTCGTACAGCGCAATCAGCTTGTTCAGCTTCCAGGCACCGGCCAGGGATGCGGCTTCGTGGCTGATACCTTCCATCAGGCAGCCGTCGCCCATGAACACATAGGTGTGGTGATCCACCACCGCATGGCCTTCGCGGTTGAACTCCTTGGCCAGCAGCTTTTCAGCCAGCGCCATGCCGACGGCATTGGTAATGCCCTGGCCGAGCGGGCCCGTGGTGGTTTCCACGCCGGGCGTGATGCCGTATTCGGGGTGGCCCGCAGTCTTGCTGTGCAACTGGCGGAAATTCTTCAGCTCCTCCATCGGCAGCTTGTAGCCGGTCAGGTGCAGCAGGGCATAAATCAGCATCGAACCGTGGCCGTTGGACAGCACAAAGCGGTCGCGGTTGAGCCATTGCGGATTGCTCGGGCTGTGTTGCAGGTGCTCGCCCCACAGGGCAACGGCCATGTCCGCCATGCCCATCGGGGCTCCGGGATGGCCGGAATTGGCTTGTTGAACTGCGTCCATTGCGAGCGCACGAATTGCGCTGGCCATCTGTTGGGTGTTTGCCATGGGGGGCGACTCCGGGTAAGAAAATAGCGGGGCTAAACCGCTGATTTTACTGGCGCCGCAGACACCTCCGTTACAGGCACTCCAACGCGACCCGGATATGCTTGCGCCATGAGCCTGCTTTTCACCCCCTATTCCCTGCATTCTCCCCGTGGCGAACTGACCCTGGCGAACCGCACCGTGGTCGCGCCGATGTGCCAATATGCCGCCGTCGATGGCTGCGCTGGCGACTGGCACCTGAGCCACTGGAGCCAGCTGTTCAACAGCGGCGCCGCGCTGTTCACCATCGAAGCCACGGCGGTACTGCCAGAAGGCCGCATCACGCCCCACTGCCTGGGTTTGTGGGACGCGCACACCGCCAGCGCCATGCGCGACACCCTGCAGCGCGCGCGCGCACTGGCACCCCACACCCCGGTCTGCATTCAGCTGGCACACGCCGGACGCAAAGCCTCCAGCGCAGCGCCCTGGAACGGCGGTCAGCTGCTGTCTGCCGAACAAGGCGGCTGGCAGCCCGCCGGCCCGTCGGCGTTGCCCCATCTACCCGAGGAACCGGCACCGCTGGAGATGACCCTGGCCGATCTGCAGCGCGTCCGCGACGCCTTTGTTGCCGCTGCGCAGCGTGCCGACGCCATGGGCATCGAGGCCGTCGAACTGCATGCCGCACACGGCTATTTGCTGCACCAGTTCCTGTCCCCTTTGTCCAACCAGCGCAGCGACGCCTATGGCGGTAGCCTGGAAAACCGCATGCGCTTTCCGCTGGAAGTGTTTGCCGCCGTGCGCCAGGCCTTCCGTGGCGTGCTCGGCTTGCGCCTTTCTGCCACCGACTGGGTCGATGGCGGCTGGGACTGCGCGCAAAGTGTCGAACTGTCCCTGCGCCTGAAAGCGCTGGAATGCGACTTTGTCCATGTATCCAGCGGTGGCCTGTCAGCGCAACAAAAAATCAGCATCGGGCCCGGCTACCAGCTGGCCTTTGCGCGGCAGATCCGCCAGGCCAGTGGTCTGCCAACCATGGCCGTGGGCCTGATCACCGAGCCGCAGCAGGCCGAGGATCTGCTGCAGGCCGGCGATGCCGACCTGGTGGCCATGGCGCGCGCCTTTCTCTACCAGCCGCGCTGGACCTGGCAAGCCGCCGCGGCCCTGGGCGGCACGGTCACGGCCAATCCGGTGTACTGGCGCTGCCTGCCACGCACGGCGCAATCGATCTTTGGCAAGGTATCAATAGGACAGCGCTAAAGTAGGGCAGCGCTAAATAATTTGTTGCGATGCAGCAAAATTACAACTTTCTTACATAAAATCGGCCGGGGCGCTTGCTTTGCCTAGGGTTAACCCCTACATTGATTCCATCTCTTTTGAAAGGAATCACCATGTCAATGCTTACCCAGCTTGTCTTGGCCCTGCTGCCCCGCTTCCCAACCCAGGAAGCCCTGGACGCGCAATATCTGAATGAATCGGTCGATGTACTGGATCTGGAACGGCGCCAACGGGAACTAGACACTCGCCACCATACACAACCCTCCAGCCCACGGATCTATGACCATGGGTATGCATCATGAACACCGAGCTACATTGGTACAACACACTTCTGAGCGGCATGCGCCAGGCCTCGCAACACCAGCAGACCGTACTGAGCCTGCCGTTTGACCTGGCCCGCGAACATTATTCCAAGGCGGTACGCGCCGGCCTGGTGGAAAAATCCCTGATTGCCTCAGCGCGCTTCGAGCGCACGCTGTCGGCACTGGAAATCTGCACCCTGGGTCCCTGGGCGCGCTAAGCCGCGTCCCGCCACCACCATAACAACAGCGCTGGCAGCCAGACGGCGGTCGGCACGCCAGCGCGCGACAATACGCGGGTTTGCGTTTACCAAGAGCCCCGCCCTTGTCCCCCACATCTGACAACTCCAGTCCCGTCGCAGCCATGGCTGGCATTGCGGTGGTGATGGCCCTGATTGCGCTGGACCAGACCGTGGTCGGCACCGCCCTGCCACAGATGGTTTCCGACCTGCAAGGCTTCGGCTGGTACCCCTGGGTCGCCGCCGCCTACCTGCTGAGCAACGCGATTCTGATTCCGGTCACTGGCCGGCTCGGCGACCTCTATGGCCGCAAGCCGTTTTTACTGGCCGCCATCACCTTGTTCACACTGGCCTCGGCACTTTGCGGCATGGCCAGCAATATGTGGCTGCTAGTGCTGGCCCGCGGACTGCAAGGTATTGGCGGCGGCATGCTGGTAGGCTCGGCCTTCGCCTCCGTCAGTGACCTGTTTCCCGACACCCTGGTGCGCGTGCGCTGGCA
The DNA here is from genome assembly GCA_903897925.1 of uncultured beta proteobacterium. GTDB lineage: Bacteria > Pseudomonadota > Gammaproteobacteria > Burkholderiales > Burkholderiaceae_C > Allorhodoferax. Next base: position 53,503 of record CAIUDG010000128.1, read on the forward strand.
GGTAATGCTGTCGGCCTCCTATGGCGTGGCCTCGGCACTCGGCCCGGTGCTGGGCGGCGTAATGACCGAACACCTGGGCTGGCGCAGCGTGTTTTATGTCAACCTGCCGGTCGGCATGGTTGCGCTGCCAGTGGTCTGGCGCTTCCTGCCTTGGGTGGTGCAGCACCAATCAGCCCACAAAACCATGGACTGGTGGGGCGTGCTGCTGCTGACACTGGCCATGTCCACCCTGCTGATCACCACCGAAATGGGCCAGAACCTGGGCTTCACCAGCCTGAGCTTCTGGACCTTGGTGGCCCTGTCGCTGCTGTTTGGCAGCTTGTTTGTGCGCCACCAACACCGCAGCAGCGGACCGGTGATCCCGATGGAATTGTTCGACAGTCCGGTGGTGCGGCGCCTGGCCACCCTGTCGGCGCTGACCGGACTGACCATGTTTGTGATGCTGTTTTATGCGCCACTGCTGCTGCAAGGCGGCTTTGGACTGGCGCCCAAGCAAGCCGGCCTGCTGGTAACGCCGCTGATGGTCGGCATCACGCTGGGCAGCATCATCAACGGCCGTTTAATCTCGCGCCTGGCGCATCCGGAACGGCTGTTTTCCCATGGTGCGCTGCTGCTGATCGTCGGCATCGGCCTGCTCTGCCAGATCAACGCCGACACACCGCACCTCACCATCAGCGCCATTTTTGGTCTGTGCGGCCTGAGCATGGGATTCCAGTTGCCTAACCTGACCCTGCAGATGCAGTCGGCGGTGGGTCGCACCCACCAAGGCGCGGCCTCGGCGCTGATCCAGACCCTGCGCTCGCTCGGCAGCATGTTCGGCGCCAGCCTGGCGGGACTGGTGGTCAGCCTGAGTTTCAGCCGCAGTGTGGCGCAATCGCTGGCGCAACTACAGCTGCAGGACGCCGAGTTGCAGCGCTTGCTGAACACACCCCAGGTGCTGATACGCGCTGCCGACCAGGACGCCCTCTGGCTGTTGGGGCACAAGCTCGGTTTTGACAGCCTGGCACTGTTGCAGCAGTCGCGCCTGGGCCTGGCGTCCGGCATCCACGAGGCACTGGCGCTGTGCGTGCTGCTGGCACTGCTCAGCTTTGTGCTGGGGCGCAAACTGCCCGCTTTCGTCCACCGCCATCCGGAAAGCTGAACACCATGGAAAAAACCTTGCGTTGGATCGTGCGCCTGTCCTGGAAAGACGCCCTGGTATCGGTGCTGCCGATGGCACTGGTGGCGACACTCGGCCTGTGGGTGGCCTACCACTTCATTGACCCGGCGCCGCCGAAAACCATTGCCATTGCCACCGGTTCCGATGACAGCGCCTACCTGGACTTTGCCAACCAGTACCGCCGCCTGCTGGCGCAGGACGGCGTCACGCTGGAGTTGCAAACTTCCGGCGGCGCGCTCGACAACCTGGTGAAACTGCGCGACCAGGACGATGCCTCGCGGGTCGCCTTCCTGCAAGACGGCCTGGCCGGCTCCGACGCTGACAGCAGCGACGCGTCCAGCGCCCAACTGCTGTCCCTGGGCAGCGTGTCCTACGAACCGATCTGGATCTTTTACCGCGGCCAGCGCGTGCGCAGCCGGATTTCGGAACTCGCCGGCATGCGCATTGCCATTGGCGCGCCCAACACCAGCACCCAGGTCTTTGCCACCCGGCTGCTGCAAGCCAGCGGCGTCACCGCGCACAATGCCCAGTGGCTGCCGCTCAGCCGTGACGAGGCTTTGCGCCAGCTCAACAGCGCGCAGGTCGATGCCGCCTTTTTTATTGATGCGCCAGACTCGGCACTGGTCAAATCGTTGGTCCGACAAGCGCACGTGCGCACCATGAATCTGGACCAGGCCGAGGCCTATGGCCGGCGTTTCCCGTATTTGCACCCGGTGCTACTGCCCCATGGCACGCTGGACCTGCTGCACAACCTGCCCGCACAAGACCTGCATTTGCTGGCCACCACCACCACCGTGGTCGTAACGGAAAACCTGCATCCGGCATTGATTGCCTTGTTGATGAAAGCCATGCAAAAAACCCATGCCACGCCCGACCTGATCAACGCGGCGCATGAGTTTCCGTCCGCCAAGGACAGCGACTTTGCACTGAGCAAGGATGCCGAACATTTCTACCAATCCGGCCCGCCCTTCCTGCAACGCTATCTGCCGTTTTGGCTGGCCACATTGGTCGATCGTGCCGCCCTGGCGATCCTGCCCGTGCTGGCGATTCTGGTTCCGGTGCTGCGCGCAGCACCCGGCATTTATGCCTGGCGTATTCGCCGCCGCATCTACCGCTGGTACGGTGAACTCAAGTACCTGGAAACCCAGCTGCGCAGCCTGGACCCGCAGGCCTCACGCGAGGCCCTGATTCACCAGGTCGACCAGATCGAAGAGAAAGTCACCCACGCCGTGGTTCCCTTGCCCTTTGCAGAACACGTCTATGTACTGAAAGAGCACATGGAACTGGTCCGGCGCAAGATGCGGCAATCGACTACTTGATCGTTACCGGAATGCTCAACTGGGCAGTGTGACCGGCGGCATCCAGCACCTGGACCAGCAGGCTGTAGTTACCGCTCACAGGATGCGGCCAGGACGCCGTCAGCGTCAGGCCATTGCCACTGAAGCTCATGCCCAGCGGAATACCGGAAATGCTGACTTGCAATGCGGTCACGCCGGGATCGCTGATCACAATATTGGCGCTCAGGGCGACACCGGCGCTGCCCGTGATCGGAGCGGCCGTAATCACCGGACCACTGACCGCCGTGGCGGCGGCAATCTTCACGCTCAGCACGGCACTACCGGTCAGGCCGGTCTTGCTGTCCTTGGCCGTCACCGTAACGCTGTAATTGCCCAGCACCGGACTCGGCCAGCTCAGGGTGCCGCTGCTACTGATCGCCATGCCCGAAGGCGCACCCGACAGGCTGAAACTCACGGGATTGCTGGCCGTCGCAGTGACCACATAGGACAGTGCGGTGCCGGGCTTGCCGGTAATGGTTGCAGCGGCGATGCTGGGCGCTGTCGGGGCAGCGATGACGATGGTGTAAACACCCTGGCCGCTCAGATTGGTCTTGCTGTCTTTGGCAAGCACCGTCACGTTGTAGGTTCCAGCCAGCGGAGTGGCCCAGCTCACCACCCCGGCACTGCTGATAGCCATGCCGGACGGCGCACCGGTCAGGCTGTAAGTCAGGGGATCGGCCGATGTCGCAGACACGGTGAAGGACAAGGCCGTTCCGACCTGGCCGCTGATACTGGCGCCATTCACCACCGGGGCCACCGGGGCCACTGCCGCGCCCGACAGGGCCGTGACCAGGCTGCCGACATTGGGCGTGCCCAAACCCGACAGCGGGTCGTATCCGGTCTTGGCCGTGCAAGTGGCACAGCTGCCATCCGTGCCTTTGGTGACGTCCGCAAACACGCTGCTATAGGTGCCCGCTGCAGTAGCGATTTGCTGGTACAGCAAACCATGTGGGGCGCCCATGGCGGCTTTGCCGGCCTGCGCCCGCGCAGCGTTGGCGATCGCCATCAGACCGGCCCATTGCGGCGTGGAAAGGCTGGTGCCACCGACACTCAACCAGCTCTGCGCGCTGCTGCCCGGGGCCATCGACACCACATACTGACCGCTGGCCGGATCGGCGTTAAAAGATACGTCGGCAACCGTCCGGTGTGCCACCGTGCCCATGCCAGGAACCGCACTGGTCTGGTAACTCGGGGTGGCGCTGTAAGCGCTGGTGCCACCGCCGGTGCCGCTCCAGGCCACCTCGGAGCGTGTGCCGCTGCCGCTGTAGGTCAGCGTGGTGCCACCGACCGCCACCACATTCGGCGACACCGAAGGCCAGGACACGCCGGCGCCATGGTCGCCCGTGGCCGCCAGATAGGTCATGCCGGCGACTGCAAAATTGGAATCCACCGACGCCGTCCAGTTGCCTTCGGTCGCACCGAAACTCATGGACACCACGCCCTGGCCCAGCGAATTGGCGACCTGCACGGCACCAAGCAAGCTGTTCAGACTGGCGTCAGGGGCCTCAATCAGGATGATGCGTGCCAGTGGCGCGGTGGCATGGGCCCACTGCACATCCAGGGCGATTTCCGTGGCCCAGCCAGCGTCGTAGGCCGGAGCGCTGCTGGTCATGCCACCACTGGCGTTGGAATACACCACCGAAAATTCGCATGCTGTGGCCGAAGCGGCAGCCAGCGGCCGGCTGGCCGTCGGCGCAATCACCTTGGTGCTGCACGCCGGCAGGGCGAATTTGGTATTGAACGCCGCCAGTTCCGCCGCCGCGTTGGGATCATTCTGCGCATCCACGATGTAGATGGTCTGGCCGGCACCGAGCTGGGCCGCCTGCGCCGCCGTCAGGCCGCTGGTGCTGCTCGGCAAGGCCGGCAAACCATAGGCGGCACGGATCTGCGCCGGCGAATAAGTAGCCACCACGCTGCCGCTGGCCATCGGTGTCAGGCCGCTGCTATTGGCAACTGATGCGCTCGGGGCGGCACCATTGCCGCCCAGCGTGGCCTGCATCGCCGCCGCCGTCAGGCGCTGCGATGACACCCCGCCCAGTGCGTCCGGCACCAGCGATTTGGCGGGCGCGCTGGAGACCGGGCCAGCATCGGTGCCCACCACATCCTGTGGTGCATTCAACAGCACTGGCGCCACATGGAACGCCGGCTGCACCACTTGCGCCGCCACGTCGCTGGGCAACGCCACCGCCTGCAACTGCACCACGGTACTGCCGCTGGCTACGCCACTGGCTACATCGCTGCCGGCGCCGCCGCCACAGGCGGTCAACACCAGGGCCGCACTGGCCGTCAACAACAGGCCGAGCGGGGCAGAAAAAGATGTTTGGCGGGTATGTTTCATTGTGTGGCCTCCAGCTCCCAATCGGTAAAGGCCACGCATGTACGGTACACGGGTGCATACCGGTAACCCCGCTGCCTTGGCGCCTAAAGCGCGGTAGGCCGGAGGCTTTGCGTCCCTGTCTTTCAACAGGTTTGCCCTCTTTTGCCCTACAAAAACGCAGGGCATCCGGGTGAATACTAGATTCCGCACCCGCAGCTGTAAATGGCAATCCGCAGAAAAGACCTGGTTTTGTGTGCTATTTCACACATTTGAACGCCAACCGGCAAAAACCTGACAGCATCGGCAGGAAAGTAGCCCTTCCGCTACACTGCGGCGCTGCCTTCATCGCTTGCCACCCGCGCAGCCGCGCCACCCCAACGCTCCCGGTTTTGAATACACCACCTTCGTCCCGCCATCCCCAGGCCTTGCTAGGCATTGTGTTGCTGATTGCCGCCGTGGCCTGCTTCGCGGTGCTAGACACCACCACCAAGCGCATCACCGCCGAAGTACCGGTACTGATGGCGGTCTGGTTCCGCTATTTTTTTCAGGCTCTGATCACCAGCGCACTGGCCCTCAGCCAAAAGGGAGGCACGACCTGGAAAACCGAACACCTGGGCATGCACGTGCTGCGCGGCACACTGATGTTGATTGTCACGCTGACGGCCTTCTTCAGCCTGAAGTTCATGCCGGTCGGCGAATTCACCGCCATCGTCATGACCACGCCGCTGCTGGTGACCCTGCTGGCGGCACGGCTGCTGGGTGAGCATGTGTCCATTTTTCGGGTGCTGCTGGTACTGGGCGGCTTCGCTGGCACACTGGTCATCGTTCGCCCGGGCGGCCAATCCATGGACTGGATCATGCTGTTACCGCTGGCCCTGGTGCTGGCCAACACCGGCTTCCAGTTGCTCACCAGCCGCATGACGCGCACCGAACACCCGATGACCATTCAGCTCTACACCAGCTGGATTGGCACCGCCCTGGTGGCGCTGCCGCTGTACTTGTCCTGGGCCCCGATTTCCAGCCCGGCGCTGTGGGCTGGCATGGCTCTGATGGGCCTGGCCAGCGCCGCCGGTCACTTTCTGCTGGTGATGGCCTTCACGCGCACACCCGCGGCGGTCTTGATGCCTTACATGTATTTGCAAATCGGTTTTGCAGTGCTCGGCGGCTGGATCATGTTTGACCACATTCCGGATCACGTAACGCTGATCGGCATAGGACTCATTGCCTGCTGCGGAACCGCAGGTGCATTGCTCACACAGCTGGAAGTGCGCTACCGGTTGGGTCGATAAAAGTTCAAAGGCGGCATTCAGCCGCCCCGAAAAGCCGCCACATCGCTAGATTTCAGGCCCCGCGCTCACGCATGCGGGTCCCTGCTCGCTACCGGCTGTGCGCTGCGCTCACCAGCACCCAACCACTACTGCGCATGTAAGTGTTCGTGGTACCGGCCGGCACGCGACCCAGGATGCGCACGCCACCAACCACGATCCACTGAGGAGATCTCCATGCCAGACACCACGCACCACGCGGAAACCGGGCCAGAACAACTCGATGCGCTGACTGACAGCTATATCCAGGCCGCCAACCAGCTTCAGCTATGCAGTCGAAATCTTGATCGCAGCGCACCCAAGCACGCACACGGCGGCACCCTGCACGAAACGCCACAGCAGGCCAACCCGACACCACGCAGCGTACAAAATTTGCGCCAGCGCCTGCGCGAATTCCTGCAGGCTGCAACAGTCACGACCAACCGATTACAGGAAGATCTTGCTGGCAAACAGGCCATGCTTGCCGCAATGCACAGCGTGGACAGCCATCCCGAAGCACCCGCCAGCATCCGCCTTGACGCCTATTACACAGTTATGGGTTTGCAAGCCAGGATCGCCACCTTGACCACGTTGCACTGGCAGGTCAGCGCGTGGCGCGACAAAGCACTTCAGGAGCTGGCCGCAACGCAAGCGGCCAACTACGCCGCAGACCCAGCGACCATGGCACAAACGCTGCAGCAACTGGCCGCCGCCGAAAGCAATTTTCGGCCCTGCACTGATGCCTTGAACAGCCTGGATGCCCATGACCTCGCGATCCGCCAACTGGGCGGCAAAACCTACGCCAGCATTCTGGACGCGGTGCGGCCCTATGCAAGGCCAGCCACGCCAGCCGAGCCACCCGACAACACCGCCCTGTGCCAGCGCCCCCTGCCCGCAGCACAGGGCGCGCTGGAGCAGTCCGGCGTCCTACCGGCCAGCAT
>CAIUDG010000129.1 GCA_903897925.1 uncultured beta proteobacterium
ACCTGCCGCGCTTCCAGGCGCTCTACGACGCCTGGGCCAAGGAGAACGCGCTGCAGATCGCCAACGGCAGCAAGGTGATCCACGAGCAGGCGGCCAAGGGCGGCGTCGACGCCGATGCGGGGATGGCCAAGCTGGCCGAGGCCGACGTCGAGCGGCTGCGCAGGATCACGCCTGAGCTTCTCCAGCGTCACTGCGAGCTGCTGCTGGAGGCCATGACTCCGCCGCTCCCGAACTGAGAGCAGGGCCGCGCGGCGGTCAGCCCAGCCGCGCCCGGTGCCTTGCGATCTGCCGCGTCGCCTCGACCGGCGCGGTGCCGCCGATGACCTGGCGCGAGTTCAGCGAGCCCTGCAGCGTGAGCACGTCGTAGACGTCTTCAGCGATGCCGGCGTGGAAGCCCTGCAGCACGTCGAGCGGCAGCTCCGACAGGTCCTTGCCGCTCTCGATGCCGACCTTGACCGCATGCGCCACCACCTCGTGCGCGTCGCGGAACGGCACGCCCTTGCGCACCAGGTAGTCGGCCAGGTCGGTGGCCGTGGCGTAGCCACGCAATGCGGCGCGTTCCATGGCTTCAGGCTTGACCGTGATGCCGCCGACCAGTTCGGCGAAGATGCGCAGGGTTTCCTGCACCGTGTCGACGGTGTCGAACAGCGGCTCTTTGTCTTCCTGGTTGTCCTTGTTGTAGGCCAGCGGCTGGCCCTTCATCAGGGTCAGCAGGCCCATCAGGTGGCCGACCACGCGGCCGGTCTTGCCACGTGCGAGTTCCGGTACGTCGGGGTTTTTCTTCTGCGGCATGATCGAACTGCCGGTGCAGAAACGGTCGGCAATGTCGATGAAACCAAAGCTTTGGCTCATCCACAGAATCAGTTCTTCGGACAGGCGGCTGATGTGCACCATCACCAGGGCGGCAGCGGCGCTGAATTCGATGGCAAAGTCGCGGTCGCTGACGGCGTCCAGGCTGTTCTGGCAGACGCCTTCCATGCCCAGGGTGGCGGCGACGCGCTCGCGGTCCAGCGGATAGCTGGTGCCGGCCAGGGCCGCGGCACCCAGCGGCAGCCGGTTGACGCGGCGGCGCACGTCCTGCAGGCGTTCGGCATCACGGCTGAACATCTCGACATAGGCCAGCATGTGGTGGCCAAAGCTGACCGGTTGCGCTACTTGCAGGTGCGTGAAGCCGGGCAGAATCACGTCGGCATTTTTTTCGGCAATGGTGACCAGCGCTTTTTGCAGGGCGGTCAATAGGCTGCCCAGTACGTCGATCTCGCCGCGCAGCCACAGGCGCACGTCGGTGGCAACCTGGTCGTTGCGGCTGCGCCCGGTATGCAGGCGCTTGCCGGGGTCGCCCACCAGCTGGGTCAGGCGCGCCTCGATGTTTAGGTGCACGTCTTCCAGATCCAGCTTCCATTCAAACGTGCCAGCCTCGATCTCGGCACGCAGCGTTGCCATGCCACTCTGAATGGCGGCATGGTCGGCGCCACTGATGATGCCTTGCGCGGCCAGCATCTCGGCGTGGGCCAGGCTGCCGGTGATGTCGGCCAGCCACAGGCGCTTGTCGAAAAATACGCTGGAGGTGTAGCGCTTCACCAGGTCGCTCATGGGCTCGGAGAACAGCGCGGACCACGCCTGGGATTTGTTGTCGAGTTGGTTGTCGGAAGGCTTGGTAGACATGTGGGCGGTTTCTAAAATAAGCGGTCAATGCGCGGCGTATTAGGCGGCAGAATCAGGGAAAACATGAAAGACAGCCAATTATTATCGGCGTTCCTCGAAACGTCCCCCGCGACGGCGCCCGACAGCGCGCCGCCGCTGGTGTTTGACGCCTGCCAGCTGGGGGTGGTGCTGCGTGCCGTGCTGTTCGTTGAAACCGCCGTGGCGGTGGCGGCAATGTACGGATCTTTCGATGTTCCTGGTTGGATTTCGCGGCTCTCTCTGATCACCGGTGGTGCCCTGCCGGCGCTGCTGGCCTGGTTGCTGCTGAGTTGTTTGCTGAAGCGGGCGCTGGCCTATTTGCTGCCCGCGTGGCAGGTTGCCGCCGGTGCCGCCCTGGGCGCTCTGGCGGGGCTGTATGGATGCGGCGTACTGGTGTTGTGTGGTCTGCAGGAGGCGGTGCCCTGGCTTGCCAGCGCCTGCAGCGGCGCCCTGTTGGCGGCTTTGCTGGTGCGTGGCTGGGTGCAGCGCTATAAGGGGCAGGCGCCGGCCGACAGCGCCGCCCGCCTGGCCGAGTTGCAGTCGCGCATCCGGCCGCACTTCCTGTTCAACACGCTCAATAGTGCGATAGCGCTGGTGCGTGCCGAACCGGCCAAGGCCGAAGCCCTGCTGGAAGATTTGAGTGACCTGTTTCGCCATGCCTTGCGTACGCCGGATGCTTTTGTCACGCTGGCCGAGGAGGTCAGCCTGGCGCGGCGCTATCTGGCGATTGAACAGGTGCGTTTTGGCGATCGACTGCAGGTGCAATGGGAACTCGATCCGCAAGCTGAGCAGGCCCGCTTGCCACCCCTGGTGTTGCAGCCGCTGGTGGAAAACGCCGTGCGCCATGGCGTCGAACCCAGTGCCAGTGGTGCCTATGTGCTGATTCGCACCGAGCGCCGTGGCGCCATGGCGGTGATCAAGGTGCACAACAGCGTACCGGCGGGCGCTGGTGTGGCCGGCGCCGGGGTCGCCTTGCGCAATGTGCGTGAACGCCTGGCACTGCTGCACGATGTGCAGAGCCATTTTCAGTGTGGCCTCAAGAACGGCGTCTACCAGGTGCGTATCGAGGTGCCGCTATGACTGCCCAGGCCATGAGTGGAGCGCCATTGCGGGTGCTGCTGGTGGACGATGAGGCGCTGGCACGGACCCGGCTGCACACCTTGCTGGGCGACTGCCGCAACCCGGCGGCGCTGGTACTGGCGCAGGCCAGCAATGCGGTGCAGGCGATGGAACACCTGCAACACCAGACCTTTGACCTGTTGCTGCTGGACATCCATATGCCCGGCGTTGACGGGCTGGCGCTGGCGCAAGCGGTGCGCCAGCAGGGCAAGGCGCTGGCCTTGGTTTTTGTGACGGCGTATGCCGAACACGCCGTGCAGGCGTTTGAGCTCGAGGCGGTGGACTACCTGACCAAGCCGGTGCGGCTCGAGCGCTTGCAAAGCGCGCTGCAGAAGGTGGAGCGATTTTTGCAAACCCAGCAGCGTGTTGACAGTGCCGCCAGCGCCGCCAGTGGCTCGGAGGTGCTGCTGATTCAGGAGCGCAACCGCACCGAGCGTCTGGGCATCGATGAAGTGCTGTATTTCAAGGCCGAACTCAAATATGTCACGGTGCGTACCGCGCGGCGCAGTTTCATCCTGGACAGCTCGCTGAACGAGCTGGAGGAGAAATACGGCGCGCGTTTTTTGCGCATTCACCGCAATGCCCTGGTGGCCAAGCACGCCGCCCGCGCCCTGCAGAAACAGCATGACGCCGAGGAAGGCGAAGGTTGGGCGCTGCAGCTCGACGGCATCGACGAGCTGCTGTTTGTCTCCCGGCGCCAGCTGCCGCTGGTGCGCGAACTGCTGGCCGCCAACTAGGCGGCTAGGCGGCAGAAAATGCGCCGGCTGCAAAGCGGCCGCGGCGGTCCATTTTTCACCGTCCAGCCCCCTAGCCGGTGTTGCGCAGCCCGGCGGAAATGCCGTTGATCGAAATGTGAATGCCGCGCTGCACCCGTTCGTCGGCGATGCCGGCGCGGTAGCGGCGCACCAGCTCCACCTGCAGGTGGTGCAGCGGATCAATGTAGGGAAAACGGTGCCGGATCGAACGCTGCAGTGCGGCGTTGTTCGCCAGTCGTTGTTTTTCTCCGGTGATCTGCAGCAGCGCCTGCGCCGTGGCCTGCCATTCGGTTTCGATGGCAGCGAAGATTTTTTTGCGCAGCTTGGCGTCCTGCACCAGCTCGGCATAGCGGCCGGCCAGGGCCAGGTCGCTTTTGGCCATGACCATGTCCATATTGGACAGCAGGGTCTTGAAGAAGGGCCATTGCTTGTACATCTTTTGCAGCAGCTGCAGGCGCTCTTTGCTGTGTGCCGGGGTGTCGCCCTGGATGAAGGTGTTGACCGCGGCGCCAAAGCCAAACCAGCCCGGCAGTGTGAGACGGCACTGGCCCCAGCTGAAGCCCCAGGGAATGGCGCGCAGGTCTTCGATGCGCTGCGAGGGCTTGCGCGAGGCCGGGCGGGAACCGATATGCAGTTCGGCGATTTCGCGCAGCGGGGTGGCGCCAAAAAAGTATTCGGTAAAGCCCGGGGTGTCGTAGACCAGGGCGCGGTAGGCGGCCATGCTGTGTTGAGACAGCTCGGCAGCGGCGGCCAGAAAGGCCTGGGTCGCCGGCTTGGTGGGTTGCAGCAGGGTCGCTTCCAGGGTGGCGGCGACCAGGGTTTCCAGATTGCGCCGGCCGATTTCCGGATTGGCATATTTGGAGCCAATCACTTCGCCCTGTTCGGTGAGCCGGATCTGGCCGCGCACCGTGCCCGGGGGCTGCGCCAGAATGGCCTGGTAGCTGGGGCCGCCGCCGCGCCCGACGGTGCCACCGCGGCCGTGGAACATGCGCAGCTTGATCTTGTAGGCCGCCATCAGCGCGTCAAACAGCTCGACCAGCGCCAGCTCGGCGCGGTACAGCTCCCAGTTGCTGGTGAAAATTCCGCCGTCCTTGTTGCTGTCGGAATAGCCCAGCATGATGTCCTGCTCGGCGCCGCTGCGCTGCACCAGCGCGGTGACCCCGGGCAGTTCGTAAAAGGCGCGCATGATGGGCGCAGCATTGCGCAAGTCTTCAATGGTTTCGAACAGCGGCACCACAATCAGGTCGCAGGTGCCGCTGCCGTCCAGCGTGCCCTGCATCAGACCGACTTCCTTTTGCAGCAACAGCACTTCCAGCAAGTCGCTGACCGTTTCGGTGTGGCTGATGATGTAGTGGCGGATCGATTCGTGGCCAAAGCGCGCGCGCATGGTTTTTGCCATGTCGAAAATTGCCAGTTCGGCCAGCGTGTGCTCGCTGTAGTGCGCACCATGCACGCGCAGCGGGCGGGCGTCGTTGAGCAGGCGCATCAGCAGGGCGCGCTTGGCGTCTTCATCGAGGCTGGAGTAGGCGGCTTCGATGCGCGCCGTGGCCAGCAATTCGGCGATGACTTCTTCGTGCTTGTCGGAACTCTGGCGCAAATCCACCGTGGCCAGGTGAAAGCCAAAGACTTCGACCGCGCGGATCAGCGGATGCAGGCGCTGTGCAATCAGCGCCTGGCCGTGGTTGTCGCGCAGCGAGTTGGCAATCACGCGCAGATCAGTGGCGAAGGCTTCGGCGTTGGCATAGGGGTTTTGCGGCGCAATGGCGTGGCGTGCGGCACTGGTGCCGGTCAGCGCCAGCAGGGTTGCCGCCAGGCGTGAATAGATGCCGGTCAGGGCCTTGCGGTAGGGCTCGTCTTTGCGGTGTTCGTTGTGGTCGGGCGACAGGTCGGCCAGCGCCTGCATCTCGGTGGAGCAGGCATTGAGCATCACCGACATCGACAGCTCGCTGCCGAGAAAGTGCACTTCGGTCAGGTAATGGCGCAGCGCCACTTCGCTTTGCCGGCACAGGGCGTAGTCCAGCGTTTGTGCACTGACGTTGGGGTTGCCGTCGCGGTCGCCGCCAATCCACTGGCCCATGCGCAGAAAGCTGTGCACTGGCTGGTTGCCGAGCAGGCCTTCCATTTCGGCGTAGAGCTTGGGTATTTCACGCAGAAAGGTGGACTCGTAATAGCTCAGGGCGTTTTCGATTTCATCGGCCACCGTCAGTTTGCTGAAGCGCAGCAGGCGGGTTTGCCACAGCTGCATCACGCGGGCGCGCATTTGCGCTTCGTTGGCGGCCAGCTCGCGTGGCGTCAGCGCATCTTTGCGGCCGACGTAGGGCAGGGCGCGCTGCTTGATGTCGTCGCGTGCGCTGAGCAGCTGGGCGATGTCGCGCTCGGCGTCCAGAATGCTTTTGCGCTGCACCTCGGTCGGGTGCGCTGTCAGCACCGGCGCCACATAGCTCTGCGCCAGGGTCTGGGAAATCGTGCGTGGCGAGATGCCGGCCCAGCGCAGCCGCGCCATGGCGACTTCAATGCTGCCTTCCTGGGTGTCGCCGGCGCGCTCGTGGATTTCGCGGCGCCGGATGTGGTGGCGGTCTTCGGCCAGATTGGCCAGGTGACTGAAATAGGTGAACGCGCGGATCACGCTGACGGTCTGGTCGCCGCTGAGGCGCTTCAGCAGTTTTTTCAGGGCCTGGTCGGCGGCCTGGTCGGCGTCGCGGCGAAATGCCACTGAGAGTTTGCGAATTTGCTCGATCAGCTCATAGGCTTCCACGCCTTCCTGTTCACGGATGACGTCGCCAAGAATGCGGCCGAGCAAGCGGATGTCCTCGGTCAATGGGCGCTCGTTGTCTTTGTTGCGTTTGTTGGCGGCCTGGGCGGTGGCAGCTGCGCTAGCAGGGGCGGTGGCTATTTTCATGGTGCGGCCATGCTAGCATCGACCACGAACATAACGTTACTAGTGGGTTACCGAAGTGCAACATTTCACCATCGCGACGCGCGAAAGCCGCCTGGCCCTGTGGCAGGCAAACCACGTTAAGGCCTTGCTCGAGCAGCAGGGCCACCAAGTCACGCTGCTTGGCATGACCACCCAGGGCGACCAAATTCTGGACCGCTCGCTGAGCAAGGTGGGCGGCAAGGGCCTGTTTGTCAAGGAACTGGAAGTGGCGCTGGAAGAAGGCCGCGCCGATCTGGCGGTGCATTCGCTCAAGGATGTGCCGATGGAATTGCCGCAAGGGTTTGCGCTGGCCTGCGTCATGGAGCGCGAAGATCCGCGCGACGCCTGGGTCTCCAGCCGCTATGCCAGCCTGGAGGCGTTGCCGCAGGGCGCAGTGGTCGGCACGTCCAGCCTGCGCCGCATGGTCTTACTGAGCGCACTGCGCCCGGACCTGCGCATTGAACCCTTGCGCGGCAACCTGGATACGCGTTTGCGCAAGCTCGACGAAGGCCAGTACGACGGCATTGTGCTGGCCGCTGCCGGACTCAAACGGCTGGGTCTGGAACAGCGCATTCGCTGCGTGTTTGAAACCAGCGCCATGTTGCCGGCGGCCGGCCAGGGTGCCCTGGGCATCGAAGTGCGCAGTGGCCGCGATGACGTGGTGCAGGCGCTGGCCCATCTGGCGCACACGCCGAGCTGGCTGGTGGTCAGTGCGGAACGCGAAGTCAGCCGCGCCATGGGTGGCAGCTGTTCCATGCCGCTGGCAGCGCACGCCACGTTTAGCGGTACGACGCTGGAAATTCGTGCCGCCTGGGGCGACCCCGAGGGGCAGCATGCCCTGGTGCGGGCCCAGGCCCAGGCCATCGTGCTGGACCGTGCCAGTGCGGTGCAACTGGGGGCTGAGGCAGCACGCCAACTGCAGGCGGCCATCCGCGCGGCGGGTTACCAGGTCTGATGCCACGGGTCATCGTCACCCGTCCGGGCCCGCAAGCAGGCAAGTGGGTGGCTGGCCTGGCGGCTGCCGGGCTGCAGGCGCTGGCCTTGCCGCTGATTCAAATTTCCGCTGTGGCCGAGCCGCAAGCGCTGGTGACTGCCTGGTCCGCACTGGGCAGCTATGACGCCGTGCTGTTTGTCAGCGTCAATGCGGTGGACTATTTTTTCGCCGCGCGCGGCGCAAGCCCTTGGCCGGCACGGACACGCTTGTACGCCACCGGGCCGGGCAGTGTGGCCGCTTTGCTGCGCGCCGGTGCAACGTTGGACCGCATCGACGCACCGCCCGCCGACGCGGCCCAGTTTGATTCGGAAGCCTTGTGGCGCGTGGTGGCGCCTGCCGTGCACAGCGGTTTTCGCGTGCTGATCGTGCGTGGCAGCAACGACGCCCCCAGCGACGAAGAAGGTCCGGCGCCGGTCGGTGTCGGCCGTGACTGGTTCGCCAGCCAGGTGCGTGCGCGAGGGGGGCAGGCCGATTTTCTGGTGGCCTACCAGCGCTGCGCGCCGACCTTCAATGCCAATGCATTGGCATTGGTGCAAGTAGCGGCACAGGATGGTTCGGTCTGGCTGTTCAGCAGTTCCGAAGCCGTCACCAATTTGTGCGGCGCGGCCAGCGGCCAGTCCTGGGCGCGCGCGCGCGCGATTGCGACCCATCCGCGAATTGCCCAGACCGCGCGTGACTGCGGCTTTGGTACCGTTGGTGCGTCGCGGCCGCAGTTGGCCGATCTGATTGCCTCTATAGAATCACTCCCATGAATCCAGAACCGGTCAGTCCCGACATTCCCGAAGCACCTGTGCCCCAGGCGGCGCCTGTTGCCATCACCGCGCCTGCGGACGGCGCCGTTGACCATGCCTCCAAGCGCTGGCTGGCGGTCCTTACCGTGCTGGCGCTGAGCGGCGTGCTGGGCAGCGTCGGCGTGTGGCAAAAGTTGAACAACGTGCAGCAGCAACTGGCGCGCCAGAGTGCCGACTCCGGCGAACAGGCCACCCAGGCGCGCCTGACCGCCAAGCAGGCTGAAGAGCTGGCCATGGAAACCGCTGCCAAATTGAGCGTGACCGAGGCCAAGCTGGCCGAAGTGGCCTTGCAGCGTACCCAGCTTGAAGAGCTGATGCAAAGCTTGTCCCGTTCGCGTGATGAAAACCTGGTGGTGGATATCGATTCCGGCGTTCGGCTGGCGCAACAGCAGGCACAGCTGACTGGCAGCATTGAGCCCCTGCTGGCGGCGCTCAAGAGCGCCGACGCCCGGGTCGCCCGGGCGGCACAGCCACGCCTGGCCCAATTGCAACGCGCCATTGGCCGCGATGTGGCGCGCATCAAGGGCACCGCCATGGCCGACACCCCGGCCTTGCTGATCAAGCTCGACGAACTGGTCAATATGGCCGACGATTTGCCGCTGGCCAACGCGGTGGGCGCAGCAGCGGCCAACGCCAGCCCGGCCGGTGTGGTTTCAAGCAAACGCCAGCCGGACGAAAAAGTGCTGTCCTGGTGGTTGCGCATGGGCCTGGCGCTGCGTGACGAAATGCGTGGCCTGGTGCGCATTCGCACCATCGGCGACCCGGAGGCCGCCTTGCTGGCCCCCGAGCAGGGCTTTTTCGTGCGTGAAAACCTCAAGCTGCGTTTGCTGAATGCGCGTTTGGGCCTGCTGTCACGGCAAACCGATTCTGCGCGCGCCGACTTGGCCACCGTGGCCCAGACCCTGGCGCGCTATTTTGACGGCAGTTCGCGCAAAACCCAGACCGCCAGTGCCCTGCTGCAGCAGGTGCAGTCACAAATGCGCGTACTGGATGTGCCGCGCATTGATGACACGCTGGCGGCCTTGTCCACCGCCGTGGCGGGGCGTTGATCATGCGCGGCGCACTCTGGCTGGTGGGATTGTTTGCGGTGGCCGCGGCGACCGCTTTGTTTGCCGGCAGCAACCCGGGCACAGTGACCTTGTACTGGCCACCGTACCGGATCGACATGTCGCTGAACCTGTTCCTGTTTATTTTGGCGACCGGCCTGGTGCTGGTGCACCTGGGCCTGCGCACGCTCAGTGCCATGTTCAATATTCCGCAGCAGGCCCAGCGCTGGCGCCTGCAGCAGCGGGAGCGGGCGATTCAGACGGCGCTGCTGGAGTCGATATCGCACCTGTTCGGTGGCCGATTCATCCGTGCGCGCAAAGCCGCCGAGCTGGTGGTGTCGCTGGAAGCGTCGGTTGCCAGCAGCGGCGTGCAACTGCCGTTTGCCAGTCGCCTGCGTTCGCTGGCGCACTTGCTGGCGGCAGAGTGTGCCCATGCCCTGCAAAACCGCAGCGTACGCGACGCGCATCTGCAGCAGTCGCTGGACCAGATCGATGCGCGCGACGCCCAAGATATGCGCGACGGTGTGCTGCTGCGTGCTGCACGCTGGGCCTTTGACGACCGTGATGCGGCCAAGGCCATGGATTGGCTCGACCAGTTGCCGCAAGGCGCGGCGCGCCGTACCGTGGCGCTGCGCCTGCGATTCAAGGCGGCGCGGCTGGCCGGCCGTTCGCTGCAGGCGCTGGAAGTGTCGCGCCTGTTGACCAAGCACCGGGCTTTTTCCGAAGTCGCTGGCAAGAGCATCGCCAGCGGATTGGCAATTGAGCACCTGCGTGCAGCCTACGACCCGGTGCAATTGCAGCGGGCCTGGGCCGATCTGGACCCGAGCGAGCAACACATGCCGGAAGTGGCGATGCAGGCCGCCGAGCGCCTGCTCGAGCTCGGTGGTGAGGCTGCGCTGTCGCGCCAATGGCTGCTGCCGGTGTGGGCTGCGGTGGTTGAGCTGAGCGACTTGCGCAATATGGCCGAACGGGTTCGTCTGGTGCGTATTCTGGAGTCCGGTTTCGGTCCGCGTGGCAGTCCGCCCGACGCCCAGTGGCTGGCCAAAATCGAGGCGGCACAGATGGCCAATCCGCGCGACGTGGCATTGCAGTACCTGGCGGGCGTGGTCTGCATGCGCCTGCGTCTGTGGGGCAAGGCCCAGCAATTGCTGAAACAGTCGCTGGCGATTCCGCAGGATGCGGGTCTGACACGCGACGCTTGGCGTGCGCTGGCCGAGTTGGCCGAGCAGCGCCAGGACCATGTGGCGGCGACCGAAGCCTTTCGCCAGGCCTTGAACGCCGACCGCAGCGCTTAATTGGTTGCTGCAGCGGGCTGCCAGCGCAATTCGAAATATAGGTTGGCGCGACCGGTTTCGGGACGTGACGAATTGAATAATCAGGGCTATTATGTGCGGCTATGGCATCCCTCATAGACCACCTCATCAAGCTCACCGACCACCGCGACCGCGACCGCCTTGAGTTGACCCTGTCCAAAGCCCTGATCGATCTATTGCCGCTGCAACGCGTGGTGATTGCCCGGGTCGTCAGCGAAGAAGGCATCGAACGCTGGCTGCAGATAGCCACCCTTGACGCCAAAGGTGGCGGCAAGGTGGTGGACCCCTTGCGTGTCGATTTTTCCACCTTGCCGGTGCTGGATGAGTTTCGTGACCGTGTGCGTTGTGTGCAGACGCACAGCACCATTGAGGTGGCCTGGGCCGGTGAAGAGGGTCCGCGCATTACCTATATTCCGCTGTTCGACAAGGTGCGTACCGAAGAAGACGGGGTGCTGGAAATTCACTCTGCCGGCAGTTTGTCGGACGAGCACGTGCTGATTATTCAAACTGTGTTGCGAGTGTTTCGCAATATGTTCAATCTGCTGGCCTATAGCGATCGCGACGGCCTGACCGGCTTGTTCAACCGCAAGTCGCTGGACGACACTTTTTATAGTGCCGTGCTGGAAGAATTGGAAGAAGGCGCACTGGGTGTGTTGCCGCGCTTGGAAGCCAAGGTTCAGCCAGGCCAGGAGCGCCGGCATCGGGTGCCACCGAATTACTGGCTCGGCACGGTCAGCGTGGACGACTTTGGCAGCATTGGTGACCGCTTCGGTCATTTGATTGCCGAGGAGGTGTTGTTGCTGGTGGCACGTATTCTGAACAACACGTTCCGTACCTACGACCGGATTTATCGTCTTGGTGGCGAGCAGTTCGCGGTGCTGATGCATTGTCCCGAAGAAGGTCCGGTGCTGGCTGCTTTTGAGCGCTTCCGGGCCAATATGGATAAGTTCAATTTCCCGCAGGTGGGGCATGCCACGGCTTGTGGTGGTTTTACCCGCATTACTGCGGATGATTCACCGAGTACCAGTCTGGAGCGTGCGGAGCGGGTGGTGGACCATGGCCGCCGTCTGGGTGGTAATAAGGTGTTTAGCTATTCGGATTTGTTGCGCCAGGGGGCTATTGTGGGTGCTACGCATATCGGGCCTGTAGATATTTTCTAGTTTGGGCGCTGCTGCGTTATTGGCGTTCGCTGCGTTGCGTTGCTCGCCTGCTTGATTTCTCTGCCTCCTGCTCTGTTGGCGTTCGTTGCGTTGTGCGCCTGCTTGTGGTCTTTTCCTCTTGCTTTGTTGGCGCTCGCTGCGGTGCCTTGTTCTGCGCCTCTGCGCTGGTTTCTTCCTGCTACGTTATTGGCGCTCGCTGCATTGCGCGTCCGCGGGTGGGCGAGGACTGACGAAGCGGGCACCCGTTCTACGGTCCACGCTCGCTGACAAGCGCCTCTGGGAAACCAGCCGCATTTCACAAACACCTTGGCTGGCGCCACCGCTTGGTCGCAGCAGCGAATGGGACCTACGCCCGGATACCCGCTTCGCCAGTCCCCAGATATTTTTGTAAATATTTCATGGTTAA
>CAIUDG010000130.1 GCA_903897925.1 uncultured beta proteobacterium
CTAATCTCCGTCATGGTCGGTCTCCTTGGTTGCTGACGACGCAAGTCACAGCATGTAGCTCTACGCCCTCGGGCGCAACCTACGATGTTGGAGACCGGCCGCCTACTACTGATTTGTTTCAGTGGCGACCATGATGTCTAGCCAACTTTGCACCAGTTGCCAGGGCCAAGGCTACATCCGCGCTGAATAGCTACGCGTTTGTCCCGCTGCAATCAGCATCAATCAGCATCAATCAGAATAAAAGTTCAACTTGAACATTGACCACGCTGCACACATCAGACTACGCAATACATTTGCCTCCGGTAGCTGATCAGCACTACCTTGTCGCTGCGAATTAGTCTCCGGGCAGCAGGGCACCTGCGTCAGTTACCGCCAGCTATTCACACAAGCGCTGTATCTGCACCTGCTGGCGCAAGCGCTCCACCTCGGCAGGCTGGCAGAGCCCGGTTCCGGCGGCCATCACCGCCGCCGCACCAGCGGCCATCGCCATGGCCAGCACCTGGTGCAGGTCGTGCCCAGCATCCAGCGCCCAGACCAGGGCCGCCAAAAAACTGTCGCCAGCGCCGACGCTGCCCTGTACCGGCACTGGCAGCGCCGTCGCCTGCAAACAGCTGTCCGCCGTGACCAGCAGGGCGCCACCAGCCCCCAGCGACAACGCCACCATCTGCGCCTGCCCGCGCTGTATCAGCTGGCGCGCCGCCTGGCGCTGCAAAACCGCCGTGGACAAGTCGGTGCCGGCCAGCTCCGACAGCTCGCGCAGGCTCGGCTTGATCAAGCAGACCCCTTGCTGCAATGCCGCCACCAGCGCCGCGCCAGAGCTGTCCACCACCACGCGTGCGCCCATGCCGCGCGCCAGTCGCGCCAGCGCGGCATGGCCATCGCTGGCCACTCCCGGCGGCAGGCCACCACTGCTGATCACCCAGGCGGGTGCCGGATCCAGCCGGCGCAACGCGTCCAGCGTTGCGGCCCATTCCGACGGTGCCAGATTCGGACCCGGCAGCACGAAACGGTATTCACGCCCACTGGCCGTTTCATGTACGGTAAAACTCTCCCGCGTCTCGCCGGCAATGCGCAGGCGCTGTTCTGGCACGCCCTCGTCCTGCAGCAACCGCTGCAAGCGGTCGCCGCTGGCGCCACCGGCCGGATAGAGTGCCAGCACCTGGGCCCCGAACCGATGCAGCACGCGCGCCACGTTGATGCCACCACCGCCCGGATGCACCTGCGGCGCAGCACAGCGCAGCTTGTGCGAATCCTGCAATTGCGCCACCGAGGTGGCGATGTCGAGGGCCGGGTTGGGGGTAACAGTAACAAAGCGATGCTGCATCGGCAAATTATCACCGCCGCCCGGCTGCCCGGCAGCACTACGTCGGGCCGCGCAACTGCCGATAACCCTGATGAAGGAGTTATAAAAATGCAAGTCAATAGCGTCACCCCCCTATCCGGCGGCCCAGCCGCCAACAGCAGCCAGATTGCTGCCCTGCAAAAACAGCTCAAGGACCTGACCAAGCAATTGGACGATCTGGCCAGCAACACCAGCCTGGACGCCAAGACCAAGCAAATGGAAACCCAGCTGCTGCAAGCGCAAATCGTCTCGGTTCAGGCGCAGATTGCAGCGCTGCAAAACCAGCAGCACCAGCACCTGGAACACATCAGCCAACAGCAGGCGGCAGCCAGCAACACGCCAGCCAAGAAGAAAGACAAAGCGCAAAGCGCCGTTGGCGCGACCGAGCACGTTGATGTATTCACCTGAGCCAGCCAGACGCCGCGCGCCGGGCTGCTAACGCGTCTCCTAACGCGGCTGCTAGCGCGGTATGTAGAACACCGACTTCTCGTGCCGAATCACCTCTTTGCCGTCGATCTGTGCTTTGACATCGAAGAAAATCGGCACCGAACTGCCCCGGTATTGCTCGGCGACTGCCTGCGGCAAGGTCAGACGCACCACCAACGAGCCGATGCCATTGGCGTCCAGCGTCAGCTGGGTCGGCGCTGACAGCGCCAGTTCTGGCAAGCCTGCGGCACTCAGCACATACGACTGGCGCTGCTCCAGCCCGTTCATCACCTGGATGCGATACACGTTTTCAATACTTCCCATCGCCACTTCACGCGCCAGTGAGCCGCGGTCTTTCATGACATCGACAACAAAGCCCTTGCGCAACGACAGACTGGTGACAAATACACCGCCCACCAGCAACAGCAAAAAACCATATATCCAGACCCGGGGACGCCCGACCCGCTTCACCATCTGCCGTGCATCGAGTTTATGCAGCATGCCATTGCCCGAGGAATAGCGTATCAGTCCCGGTGCATAGTCCATCTTCAGCATCACCTGGTCGCACACGTCAATGCAGGCCGCGCAGGCAATGCATTCGTTTTGCAAACCGTTGCGAATATCAATGCCGGTGGGACAAACCTGCACACACAGCGTGCAATCAATGCAGTCGCCCAGGCCCAGCGCTCTAGGGTCGGCCTTGCGCCCGCGTGCACCCCGGTGCTCGCCACGCTGGGCGTCATAGGCAATCACCAGCGAGTCCATGTCGATCAGCGCGCTCTGAAAACGCGCATAGGGACACATCTGCTTGCACACCTGCTCCCGCATATAGCCGGCATTGCCATAAGTGGCAAAGGCGTAGAACATCACCCAGAACCATTCCCAGGGCGAAAACGCCAGTGTCGCGAGTTCCGCAACCAGACTGCGCATCGGCGTGAAATAGCCAACAAAGCTCAGGCCGGTAAGCAAGCCGATAGCGATCCAGCTGCTTTGCTTGGCCGCCTTGCGCGCCAGCTTGCCCAGACTCCAAGGGGCCTGGTCCAGGCGCATACGCGCTTGCCGGTCACCTTCGGTATGGCGCTCGACCCAAAGAAATATTTCGGTATAGACGGTTTGCGGGCAGGCATAGCCGCACCAGACCCGCCCGGCAATCGCGGTAAAGAAAAACAGTGCCAGCGCGGCAATGATCAGCAAGGCCGCCAGGTAAATCAAGTCCTGCGGTTGCAGCACCAAGCCAAAGACGTAGAAGCGGCGCTGCGACAGGTCAAACAACACCGCCTGGCGCTGGTTCCACTGCAGCCAGGGCAGCCCATAGAACACCAACTGGGTCAGCCACACCGACAGCCAGCGCAAGCGCGCAAAGACACCGACCACCGAACGCGGATAGATCTTGATGACCTTCGCGTTGCGCTCGGAAAAAGGCACGCCTTTGGCATCGGGCAGCGGCTGGATCGGAATAGGCATGTCTACTTTTAAGATTCATCTGATATGGATGTATTCTATGCGATAAGATTCATTACCCATGAATCTTTCAATCCCATGACTACCCCGATGGCGCTACGCCGGGCCCTGCTCGGCTCACTGCTCTTCAGCCTGCTGGCGGGCTTGTTGGCGCTGTCTGGCACCTTGCAAGGCTGGCATCACCTGCAGCAACTGCAGCGCGAACATGCCGCGCTATTGCGGCACATGGACGACGCCAATACATTGGTAGTGCGCAACCGCGCCGAGCTGGCGCAAACGCTGCAGGCGACGGCGCAGGCACCGAACCAGCCACAGGAAATTCAAAGCAATATCGACCACATCAGCCAGCACTTAGCGCAAGCCATTGCCAACGTACGCGACCCACAGGAGAGCTTGCTGGTCAGCCAGGTCGCCCAGCAACGCACGCAATACCTGGAAGAGGGTTTGCTGCCAGCGCTGGACGCTATGCACGCAGGTGCCGAAACCGCCCAGCAACACACCCTGGCACTGCGCGCACTCGGCCTGTACCAGCCGTTTGACCAGAGCCTGAACACGCTGATGCAATACCAGCACCAGCGCGCCGAGCGCGAACATAGCCAGGCGCACCAAGACCTGCAAAACGCACTGCGGCGATTTGCCGCACTGGCCTTGCTGCTGCTGGTACTGTCGCTGTTGCTGCGCCGCTTATGGGCGGTGTACCAGAGCGTCGATCTTGAGGTAGTCGCCGTCCCGGTGCACCGTGAAGCGGACCTTGTCGCCGACCTTGAAGCCACCCAGCGCAATCCCTGAATCGACCAGAAAGGGCATCGTCATCGGGCCCATGCCGAGCGACTTGATCGCCGCATGCGACAGTGTGATCTGACCGTCTTGCGGCGCCTCCACCACCTGCGCCTGCACCCACTCGGTCGCCGCCCAGAGCGGTGTCACGGCCAAGCACAAAATAAGCAGTAACACGCGCTTCATGGTGCCGAGGGACGCGCAGCGTCCAGGGTTTGTTTCAACTGCTGGACAAACGCCGGATCGGCACTGCCCATCTTGCGCGTCGTGGCCACAATGCGGCCGGCGCCATCGAGCAGCACCAGCATGGTGGTGTGGTTGAACTCGCCATCGGCCAGCAAGCGGTACTGAATGCCCAACGTGGCGGCGATTTTTCGAACACTGCTGCTGTCGGTGCGTGCCAGTGTCCATTGCTGCGTATCCAGACCGTGCGCCTGGGCCACGCCGTGCAGCTTGCTGACGTCGTCACGCGCCGGATCAAACGTAATCAGCAACAAATCCAGCTGGGCGCGCTGCGCCGGACTGAGTGCAGCTTGCGTCAGCGCCATGGTGTCGATCAACATCGGGCAGACGAATTTGCACGAGGAGTAGAACATGCTGAGCAGCACCGGTTTGCCGCTGTGGCGCTGCCACGCGAAAGACTTGCCGTCCTGGTCGGTCAGGGTGGCGTTGAGCTGGTAGACCGAATTGCCCGGCCAGGCGGTCGCGCTAGCGGCGCTGGCCGCATTCGCCGGCGGCGGCGTGGCCTGGGCCGGCGCGCCAGACAGCAGGCCACAGGCCAGCGCCAGTGCGCTGCCCCACTGGCGCAGGGGTGAATACAGAATGTTTGGCATGTCAATTAATTCCTCAAACTGCGGGCACAACGAAAGCCCAGGTCATTGGTAGAGTCCGCGCCATTCAGCGAAGACAGCAAAGCCACCCGCATCAGCACGGCAAAGTTTTCCCGGTCCTGCAGACTGATGGCACCGGCACCGCAGTACTGCAGCTGGTCCGGGTCGCCCTGGTTGCGGCTGTCGGCACTCACCAGCAGGGCGTTGAAATCGTCGACCCATTCCCAGATCAGGCCGTGCATGTTTTCGACGCCGTAATAGTTCGGCGCACCCCCCACCGTCAACCGGCGCGTACCCGAGGGCGCCGAATACCAGCCCAGAATCCGGGCGCGCCAGAGCGGATCTTTTCTGGCGTCGGCACGGGTCGCATCGGCGGCGGCGACATATTCCCACTCGTACCAGCTCGGCAAGCGGGCCTGCTCACTTTCGCAGTAGGCCTGCGCAGCAAACCAGCTCACATTCGTCACCGCTTGTTCCGGGTTGGGTGCCGCGCCCCCCCGGGCATCGATAAAGTGCAAATAATTTTTGTCAGCGAAAACCGCCGGCACGTTGGCGGCGCTCCACTGCGGATTGCGCGCGGTAAAGCGCATAAATTCGGCCACCGTGACCGGGCGGCGGCGCAGCGCAAACGCCTCCACCACGGTCGGTGGATTGTCGGTACTGCCGCTGGACAGCACACTGGCCATGCTGCCCGCCGGTATCTCCACATAGGCCGGCGCCACCGGCTCTGCCAGGCAGAGCCGGACCGATGCACACAGCAGGCCGATCAGCCACCAGGGGCGAACGGCACTGGATCTTGCCTGCATGACAGAAAGCACGTGCGGACTCAGTGTTCCGCCGCTGCCTTGGCCGCCACCTTCTGGCGTTCGGCCTTGACCTCGGCCGATTTGACCTGGCCGCCGACATTGCCCCAGGTATTCAACACATAGGTCAGGATGTTGGCGATCTCGTCGTCGTTCAGCTGGTTCATGGGTGGCATCACCGAGTTGTACTCACTGCCGTTCACCGTGACTTTTCCGTTCAGGCCACGCACCACAATTCCTACAGCACGTTTCGGATCGGCATTCAGGAAGTCCGATTTGGCCAGCGGCGGGAACACCCCCGGCAGACCGCTGCCACTCGGCTGGTGGCAGACCGAGCAGGTGCCGTTGAACAGCGACTTGCCGGCAGCAATCTGGTCCTGCACCGTCAGCGTGCCGCTGGCCGCATTGGCGGTGGCCGTGGTCACCGATGCCATGTTCGCGGCAGCGCGGTCACCCAGATACACCGAGTCCACTTCCTTGCCGGAATAAATCGATTTATCTTCCGGTCCTTCAACTTTCATGATGGCCAGCGCGCCTTTGTTGAAGGCTCGGAAAATCGAGTGATCCACCATGATGTAGCTACCCGGCACCTTGGTCTGGTATTCGACAATCGCAGCCCCACCGGAGGGAATCAAAGTGGTCTGGACATTGGTCTGAACATTGGAGCCGCCTTCAAACCGCACCTTGTCAAAAATCGCGCCAATGACGTGGAAACTGGACACCAGGTTCGGACCACCGTTGCCGACAAACAGACGCACTTTTTCATTGGTCTTGGCCTTCAGCGCCTTGTCACCGGTGAGCGAACCTTCGGCGCCGTTGAACAACACATAAGTGGGCTTCTCATCAATCGCTTTTTCCATGTCGAACGGCTGGTTGCCCTTCTCGCGGAATTTGCCTGCGGTGTAGAAGTCGCCTTGCATCACATAGTATTCGTGGTCCACCGGCGACAGTCCTTCGGGAGGCTCCACCAGCATCAGTCCATACATGCCATTGGCCACGTGCATGCCCACCGGGGCGGTGGCGCAGTGGTACACATAGACACCTTCGTTCAAGGCCTTGAACGTGAATTGCGACTCATGGCCGGGCGCCGTGAAACTCGACGCAGCACCGCCACCGGGGCCGGTCACGCCGTGCAGGTCAATGTTGTGCGGCATCTTGTTGCCGGGATGGTTCTTCAAATGGAACTCCACCGTATCGCCCTGGCGCACGCGGATAAAGCTGCCGGGAACAGAACCGCCGAAGGTCCAGAAGGTATAGCTAACGCCCTCGGAGATCGGCATTTCCTTCTCCACCACTTCCAGCTCCACAATCACTTTCGCCGGGGCCTTGCGGTTGGTCGGCGGCGGCACGTTCGGCGGACTGGTCAGCACCGCGTGGATCGGCGCACCCTGGGGCGGACCAAAATCACCGGCCATGGTGGCCGGTGCCGGCGTTGCCGCAGTGGCGCTGAAGGACGCGACATAGCCGATGGCGATGACGCTGGCCGACAGCATTCTCTTGAAGTTCATTCTCATGGGGCTCTCCTTGGTTGTAACAATTGCAGTTCTGCTTCAGGCGGCTGGAAGTCCTGGCCCCAGTTTTGCCAGTCTTCGCCGAATAACTCGCTCGGATGCGGGGTCCGGTCGGAGCCGTTGCCGCACCGCATGTCGTGGGCGGCGCAATACTTGTCGCAGCCCCAGCACAGCAGTTCCGGCCGCGCCGGAAGAATGGGAAATTTTTTCTGTGTCATCGCTGCCTTAACGCGTGAGCTGCGCATACAACATCGCCAGGCGCCGTGGCAACTCGGTCGGCCGTTTGATGATGGTGAAACTGTGCTTGCCAAAGATGTGCGGCAGATAGTCTTCAGCGGTCTGGTCCACCGTGACACAGAACGGCCGCAGCCCCAGCTTGCGCGCTTCACTCAGGGCATAGCGGGTGTCTTCGATGCCATAGCGGCCTTCGTAATAGTCGTTGTCGTTGGGCTTGCCGTCGGTCAGCAGCAAGAGCAAACGCTCACGCGATTTTTCCTGCGCCAGCAGCGCGGTGGCCTGGCGAATCGCCGCCCCCATGCGGGTGTAAAAAGCCGGCCGGATCTGCCCAATCCGGCCGCGGATCTGCGCGTTGAAGGTCTCATCAAAACGCTTTAACTCGACCATGCTGACGGCATGGCGCTGGCGTGAGCTGAAGCCGTACAGAGCGAAGCGATCGCGGGTCTGCGCCAGCGACTCGGAAAACAGCCACAGGCTGTCGCGAATCACATCGATCACCCGCTGCTGTTCGCTGATGGCGGCCTCGGTCGACAGCGACAGATCGGCCAGCAGCAGACAAGACAGGTCACGCTGGTTGCGGCGCACCTGCTGATAGCAATCGGGCTGCGCCGCAGCGGCGTCGGTGCGGGCGCGGATCAGCGCGTCCAAGTCAATATCGTCGCCATGCGCTTGGCGCCGGCGCAACTGGCGCTCCGGATTCAGCAGCGCCAGCTGGTGTTGCAGGCGGCGCTGTTCCTGGCGCAATCGCTCAGGCAATTCGCAGGGATCGGCAGCCTCTACACGGCTGATACGCAGACTGCAATGCGCCGCCACCAAACGCTGGCGCTGGTAGTCCCACTCGGGCAACAAAATCGCCGGACTGGCCGGCGCCGCAGCGCCCTCGGCACGCGCCGCACGGTCCAGATTCATGCGCAATGCGCGCGCCACCGAGCGCTGGTCGTCGGAGATGCTCAGGGTGTCAAGGTCATCGGCGGCACGGGCCAGATCGGCTTCGTCGTTTTCCTGCACGTCGTGCTGGACCTTGGCATATTCGGACCAGCTGAAAATCGATTCTGGCCGAAACACCGTCAGGCCACCCGGGCGCTCCGGCATCTCGGCACCTTCGGCCTGGCGCCGTTTCTGGTCCTGCTGGGCGCTGCTGGTCTGGGCGCTCGCCGGTTCCGCTGCGCTGGCCGGCGACGCCGCCGCCCGCCGCGATAGCGGCGCCAGCCACAGCAGCACCGGCTCGGGCGGGCGCTGTCCTGGCAGCAAAGTCACGGCCACATCCGGATGCCGCAAGGCTTGCCGAATGCTGCGCTCCACCAGGGCTTCGTCTTTCGGCAGCCGGGCCGGGTCCGGCCGGCGCTGCAATTCAGCCGCGACCAGGCGCCAGTAACTCGCCGCCAGACCACGGTATTTTTTCAACAGAATTTGGGTTCCCGCCTGGTTGCGCGCCACCCAGTCGCCCGCGTCGGGCGCCACCGCGCACAAGGCGCTCAACCATTGCAACAGCGCCTGGTTCAATTCCAGGCTGGCGTAGGCGTCGACCGCATCGGGCAAGCGCAAAGCCTGTTCGTCGACACTGGCCAGCGCCACTTTGGAGCGCACACCGGCCATGCGTTCAATCACCGTACGGCGCGCGCCATGGCGCAGTGCGGCAGTCGCGTCCACCTTCAGACCGGGCGCGCCACCGAGGGCGCGGAACAGCAGACCAAGCTGGTCACGTACCGGCTCCAGATAGGCCACACCCGCGTGACCGCGCTGCCCGGCCACGCGGGTCAGCATCTGGTGCCACCACAGTCCGACCTGTTCTTCCATGGTCAGTCGCCCAAAATGGCTTGCACCACCTGCATCAGCGAACGCACCATCTCCGGGTCATCGGTCACGCATTCAATCATGCCGACGCGGCACGCCAGCTGCACATCGCAGCCCTGCACGATCAGCCGCGCCACATCGACAATCAACCGGGTGCCCGGGGCCTCTTCCAGGTCATGGTCTGCCGTCTTGCGCAGCGCCCGTGCCAGTGTTACCAGTTGTTTGGCCAGCACCGGCTCGACACCGGTTTCGCCCACCACAATCTGCTGCTCCAGCGCCGCCTCGGGAAAATCAAAGGCCATCGACACAAAGCGCTGGCGCGTGCTCGGCTTCAGCGCTTTCATCAGGTGCTGGTAGCCCGGGTTGTACGACACCACCAGCATAAATTCGGGCGGCGCCTCCAGCACCGTGCCGAGCCGGTCGATAGGCAGCATGCGGCGGTCGTCGGACAGCGAATGCAACACCACCGTAGTGTCCTTGCGCGCCTCGACAATTTCATCCAGATAGCAGATGCCGCCCTGACGCACTGCCTGCGTCAGCGGGCCATCCACCCAATACGTGCCTTCGGCACCAATCAGGTGGCGTCCGATCAGGTCAGCAGCACTCAGGTCATCGTGGCAAGACACTGTGAACAGTGGGCGCTGCAGGCGTGCCGCCATGTGTTCGACAAAGCGCGTTTTGCCGCAACCGGTCGGGCCCTTGAGCAAAACCGGCAGCCGGCTGCGCCAGGCCATTTGAAATATCGCCACTTCCTGGTCGATTTCGACATAGGCCGGAATCGCGGGCAGCGCGGGCTGGTGCAGGGAAAGAAGCGTCATAGAGGTACCAAGCAGAATGAAAGTTAATCAAGCAAAAAGGCCAGGCCCAGGGCGCTGGTGACGCCCAGCAAATACAGCGCCATCAATGCACGCCAGACCCAGCGCACCTGGCGCAGACCCATGAAGTGATCGACCAGCAGCTGGCCCTTGAGCAACATCAGCGCCAGCACCAGCAGCACAAACCCCTTGCCGGACACCTGCGTCAGCCCGTAATAGCTGAACAGCGTCAGCAACAGCAGCGTGCTCCAGACCAGCGCCAGGCGCTGGGTCGGCCGGGCGAAACGGCGTTCAGGGTGTGCCATCAGTGCAGGACATAAATCAGCAGGAACAGAATGATCCAGACCAGATCAACCATGTGCCAGTAGGAGCTGGCGGTTTCGATCCCGGTATGGGACGCTTTGCTGTAGCGGCCGTGCACGGTGTTCCAGAGCACCACCGACAGAATCACCATGGCCATCGCCACATGCATGAAATGAAAGAAGGTCAGTGACAGATAAAACATGTCAAACAGATTGCGCGACAACTGCATGCCAATGTCCGCGTCATGGCGGAACTCCCGAACTTTGACCAGCAGGAAGACTGCGCCCAAAGCCCAGGCCCCCAGCAGCCAGCCGGCGCAGCGCCGGACCTGTCCGGCACGCATTGCTGCCGCGCCACTGGCCACCGCAAAGCTGCTGCTGATCAGCACCAGGGTATTGAACAAGCCGGAACGGCGATCCAGCAATGCCTGTTCGCTATTGAAGAGTTCAATCTGCGAACGCCGCGCCACCGCATAGGCCAGAAACAGCACGCCGAACACCAGTAGTTCGGCAAAGATGAAAAACCAGATCGCCAGATCCCCCGGCAGCGCGCTGCGCGCGCTCCGGGGCGTGGCGGCAAGGCCAGCGCTGCATGGGGCTAAGCTGCGGTAGGGCATGGCTTTTCCGTAAGCAAGGCCGGCTTGCGCCCTCAGGCCACAGCCTTTTTGACTTCTGCTTCGTAAGCATATTCCCCGGCGACGAAGAAGCTGACCAGGTAAGACAACAGTCCGACCAGGAAGCCGACCCCGGCAAACTCACGAATCCAGAAGAACGGACGGGAAGCATCGGCAGCATCCATAAAGCTCACCGGATTGGCCCCCATGCGCTGGGTGAACATGGTCACCAGGCCGGCACCGGTCAGGGCCAGCGTGATGCCCATCATGCTGATCACCATGATCCAGAAGCCGGTCATTTCCCAGCGCTGCGAACGCACGCTGTTGGCGTTGCGACCGCGCAGCAGAGGCATGGCGTAAGAGATGATCGCCATCGACACCATGGCATAGGCGCCGAAGAAGGCCAGGTGGCCGTGCGCCGCAGTCAGGTTGGTGCCGTGGGCATAGAACTGCACCGGCGCCAAGGTGATCATGAAGCCCCACAGACCGGCCCCCAGGAACGCCACAATCGGTGTGCCCATGGCCCACAGCATGGCGGCCTTGTTGGGATGCTCGCGGCGGCGCTGGAACAGGGTCTTGAAGGCAAACGCAATCAGGGCAATGAACGGAATCGGCTCAATCGCGCTGAAAATGGAACCCAGCCAGATCCAGTACTCCGGAGCACCGGTGTAGTAGTAGTGGTGGCCGATGCCGATGATGCCGGAGACCAGCGTCATGGCAATAATCACGTAGAGCCACTTTTCAATGATTTCGCGGTCCACGCCGGTCATCTTGATCAGGATGAAGCCAAGCAGCGAACTCAGAATCAGTTCCCAGTCACCCTCGACCCAGCCGTGCACTACCCACCACCAGCCATAGCTCGCCTTGACGGTGTCATCCGGGAAATAGAACGCTGGCAGGAACAGCAAGGCCAGACCCCACAGGGCCACCACCAGAATCACGTTGAGCGAAGTCTTGCGGCCCTTGATCAGCGTCATGGTGATGTTGAACAACAGCGACAGCGCGACCAGCACAATACCGACCTTGGTCGGCAATGGCTGCTCCAGATAGCCTCGGCCCATGGTCGGCACCATAGCGTTGCCAGTGGCCGCCGCCAGCTGGTCGTACGGCACCAGCAGATAACCGACGATGGTTGCGGCACCGGCGAGCAGGAAAATCCAGAACGTCAGCAACGCCAGCCTGGGGCTGAACAATGGTGTCTGGGCTTCATCCGGCACGATGAAATAGGCTGCGCCCATATAGGCCATCAGCAGCCAGACGATCAGCAAATTGGTGTGCACCATGCGGCTCACACTGAAGGGGATGGCGGGGAACAGAAAGCCGCCATCGAGGTACTGCATACCGGCCACCAGGCCGAAGACGATTTGCCCTAGAAACAATGCCAGTGCGGCAATGAAATAGGGTTTCGCCACACTTTGAGACGAGTTGTTCATATTGATTCCGTGTTTCTCATTGGTTTGATTTTTTCGATCCGCAGGTCGCGGTGATCAGCCCTGCGTATTCGGTGGCCAATGGTTGGTGTCGATGTTGGACAGCCATTTGAAATAGGCGTTCAGGTCCTCGTACTGCGCATCGGTGAAACCGAAGTGCGGCATCTGGCGGCGTCCGGCAATACCGGTGGGTTGCGACTGGATCCAGGCCTTGATGAATTCCGGTCCGCGGCGCACATACACATTGCCCAGCTCGGGCGCAAAATAAGCGCCTTCGCCGTTGATGGTGTGGCAACCGATGCAGTTATTACTGTCCATCAGGTATTTGCCGCGTTTCACGGAATCGGTCAGTTGATCTGCGTGGTCGCGTTGCGGGATCTGTCGCCAGGTGTCCACGCTCAGTGCCAGATAGATCGCCAGAAAGATAACGGCGCTGCCCAAAAATATGTTGCGCGCCATTGCCTTGGTGAAGATTTGCTGCATGTATTTTTCCTTCTTCAAGTGGTGTCAGATCGGCCCACCCAGTGGTTCACCGAAAAGCGAATCGAGACAATTCATACCGGATATCGCAACCTGCGTGCCAGCAATATTTCCCATACAAATCAACGGCTTAGCTATTCAATGGTATTTTTCACCCTATTAATAGGTGGTAGATATGACCCTATTAGTGGTACTATTCACCATGTTTGAAGCGAACCTGTTAAAGAATCTGTCGCAGGCCCTGCCCGGCCCGGAACGGCTGCAACGCCTGGTCAGCGCCATGCGCAAGCATTTCCACTGCGACGCGGTAGCGGTGCTGCGCCTGCAGGACGAGGAACTGGTGCCCGAAGCAGTCGACGGCCTGGTCCACGAAGCCCTGGGGCGGCGCTTTCAGCTGCACGCACATCCGCGCCTGGCCGCCATCCTGGAGCGCAGCGAACCGCTGCGTTTTCAATCGAATTGCGAGCTGCCCGACCCCTATGACGGTCTGCTGCAGGTACATGCCGGCGAACCCCTGCCTGTGCATGACTGTGTCGGCGTCAGCCTGTATGTCGAGGGTCGGCAATGGGGCGCTCTGACCATGGACGCCCTGGGTGTCGATGCCTTCGCGCCGGTCCTGCTGAAACAACTGCCGCAGTACGCCATGCTGGTCGAGGCGGCCGTGCGCATGGGGCGGCTGGAAGACGAAGCGCAAAGTTTGCGCCAGAGCCGCAGCACCGTGTTGGCGCAGCCCGGCGACAGTCCGCTGGACCAGGAGATCGTCGGCCAGAGCGCTGGCATTCTCAGTCTGCTGCAGGAAATCGATGTGGTGTCGAGCTCCGATCTGCCAGTGCTGCTGCTCGGCGAGACTGGCGTTGGCAAGGAACTGTTTGCGCGCCGCATCCACCGCCACTCCTCACGTGCCAAACCGCTGGTGCAGGTGAATTGCGCCGCGCTGCCGGAGACGTTGGCCGAAAGCGAATTGTTTGGCCACGTGCGCGGTGCCTTTTCCGGCGCCAGTACGGACCGCGCCGGACGCTTTGAAGTGGCCGATGGTGGCACCATTTTTCTCGATGAAATTGGCGAGCTGCCGCTGACCATCCAGGCCAAATTGCTGCGCACGCTGCAGAACGGCGAAATCCAGCGTCTGGGCGAAGACCGGCCACGCCGCGTCAATGTGCGGGTGATCGTCGCCACCAACCGCGATTTGCATCAGGGCGTCAAGGACGGGGTCTTTCGCGCCGACCTCTACCACCGGCTATCGGTGTATCCGATTCACATTCCGCCGCTGCGCGAACGCGGCAATGATGCGCTGTTGTTGGCCGGTCGTTTTCTGGAACTCAACCGCGTGCGTCTGGGTATTCGCAGTTTGCGCCTGTCGCCGGATGCGGAGCAGGAAGTGTTGCGTTATCAGTGGCCGGGGAATGTGCGGGAGTTGGAGCATGTGATCAGCCGGGCCGCTATTAAGGCGTTAAGCCGCGGTGCGCGGGCGAGCGATATTGTGACGCTGGTGCCGGATTTGCTCGATCTGGATAGCCGCCCGGCTCCGGTTTTGAGTGTGGCGCTGCCTGCGGCGCCAGGTGTGGAGGCGGTGCCGATGCGTTTGAGTGAGGGTGTGGCGCAGTGCCAGCGTCAGATGATTCAGCAGGCGCTGGCGGCGAGTGCCGACAATTGGGCGGAGGCTGCCCGTTGTTTGGCGCTGGATCCTAGTAATTTGCATAAGCTGGCACGGCGTTTGGGTTTGAAATAGTTTCTTCTCTGTGTTGTTTGTGCCTAGCCAGGTCGCTTGTTTCTGGCTCTTGCTTTGTTGGCGGTCGTTGCGTTGCGCGGCTGCTTTTTTCCTTTTCGTCCTGCTTCGTTGGCGGTCGTTGCGTTGCGCGGCTGCTTTTTTCCTTTTCCTCCTGCTTTGTTGGCGGTCGTTGCGTTGCGCGCCTGCTCTTGTTCTCTTTCACCTGCTTTGTTGGCGTTCGCTGCGTTGCGCGCCTGCGGTTGGGCAGGGGCTGACGAAGTGGGTGTACGTTCTCCGGCCTCTAGTCGCCGGGGTCTGCTCCTGGTGCGCTAGCACCCCCGCACAAATACCGCTATCGGTACACCGCCTCTGTACAGCGGCGAATCCAGGCCTGCGCCCGCAC
>CAIUDG010000131.1 GCA_903897925.1 uncultured beta proteobacterium
AGTTTCATCGCCGCCAGTGCCAAATCCAGTTCGGCGCGCATGCGGTTGTTGTTCATCACATCCTGCGCACTGTCGTTCACGGTGACGGCAGCGCCGCTGACCGGGTCTTCGCCGGTGTCACCATGGACAATCAGCGGCCGGTTGCCCTGCACCTTGACGGCGTCCTCGGACAGGGCCTGGATCAGGGCCTGGGTCTTTGCGTCAGGATGGGCCACGGCTGCGTGCAGTGCCTCAATGCGTGCATCGCCGTCACCCAGCACCAGGGCCTGTGCCTGCGCCGGGCTCAGTGCGCTGGCCGAACTGGCACACAGCCACAGCACCACAGAAATCAGTAATCGGATTGCCATACGTCCTTCAGAATGGAAGACCGCGGCGCCACGCTGGCGCCGCGGTGACTGGGCTTACTTGGCGACCGGTTCGTCAGGCTTCTTGTCGTTGCCTTCGATGTAGGGCGACCAGGGCTTGGCCTTGACCGGACCCGGCGTCTTCCAGACCACGTTGAACTGGCCGTCGGCGCGCACTTCGCCAATGAACACCGACTTGTGCAAGTGGTGGTTCTTGGCGTCCATCTCGCTGAGAATGCCGCTCGGTGCCTTGAAGGTCTGGCCGGCCATGGCGGCGATCACCTTGTCGGTATCGGTGGATTGGGCCTTTTCAACCGCTTGCTTCCACATATTGATGCCGATGTAGGTGGCTTCCATCGGGTCATTGGTCAGCGGCTTGTCCTTGTGACCGGCGATGTTGTGCAACTTGGCATAGGCCGACCACTTCTTGATGAACTCGGTATTGGCCGGATTCTTCAGGCTCATGAAATAGTTCCAGGCCGCCAGATGGCCGACCAGCGGCTTGGCATCAACGCCGCGCAACTCTTCCTCACCCACCGAGAACGCCACCACCGGCACGTCCTTGGCCTTCAGGCCGGCGTTGCCGAGTTCCTTGTAAAAGGGCACGTTGGAATCGCCATTGATGGTCGACACCACAGCGGTCTTGCCGCCGGCAGAAAACTTCTTGATATCCGCCACGATGGTCTGGTAGTCGGAGTGGCCGAACGGCGTATATTTTTCGTCGATATCGGTGTCCTTCACGCCCTTGGTATGCAAATAGGCACGCAAGATCTTGTTGGTGGTACGGGGGTAGACATAGTCGGTACCCAGCAGCACCCAGCGCTTGGCCGCGCCGCCTTCCTTGCTCATCAGATAGTCCACCGCAGGAATCGCCTGCTGGTTCGGCGCAGCGCCGGTATAGAACACGTTTTTAGACAGTTCTTCGCCTTCGTACTGCACCGGATAGAACAGCAGGCCATTGAGCTCTTCCACCACTGGCAACACCGATTTGCGCGACACCGAAGTCCAGCAGCCAAAAATCACCGCGACCTTGTCCTGCGTCAGCAACTGCTTGGTCTTTTCGGCAAACAGCGGCCAGTTGGAGGCCGGGTCCACCACCACCGGCTCGAGCTTCTTGCCGAGCACGCCGCCCTTGGCGTTGATTTCGTCAATCGCCATCAGCACGGTGTCTTTCAGCACCGTTTCGGAAATCGCCATGGTGCCTGACAGGCTGTGCAGGACGCCGACCTTGATCGTGTCGGCGGCGAAAGCCGGCAGCGCCGACAGGGTGGTGAGCGCGACGGCAGCGCTGAGTGCCTTGAGGGTGAATCGTCGTTGCATATATGCTTCTCCAGCAAAGGAATAGGTTGGAAACTGTCTCGCTACGCCGGGGCTGGTCAGGACCTCAGCGCAGACAGTCCAATGCTAGGCAGGGCGACGGCTATTGAAAATACGCCAGGTGGCGTATATTCCCAGGCTAGTGACGCGGCGCAGCAGCACAAGAAAAACCCTGAATCGGTGCCAAAAAACACCGCATTAAGCGGTTTTTTGCCGGCCTATTCGGATCAAAATAGCGTCGTCCTAGATCTATCCAATAAAGAAAGCCCATCCATGACGCACCAGCCCCAATCCCGCATCTGGGTGCAGCTTCTGACCACCATTGCCGGCGCCCTGCTCTGTGTCTGGATTGGCATCATTTTCTGGCAGGGCTATACGGCACGTGAGGCGGCACTGGAACAGGCCACCGACTTCTCGCGCAGCATGCACGACGCCACCATGGCCGGTCTGACCGGCATGATGGTCACCGGCACGGTGGCCCAGCGCGATGTGTTTCTGGACCAGGTAAAGCAGCTCGGCTCGATCCAGGACCTGCGTGTGCTGCGCGGTGAAAACGTCACCAAGCTGTTTGGCCCGGGCAATGCCCGCGAAGAGTCGAACCGTGCGGATCCCGAAGAAGCCGCCGTACTGCAATCCGGCAAGGAACTGATCCGGGTTGAAACCGGTGCCTCTGGCGAATACCTGCGCACCATCCGCCCGGTGCTGGCGTCGAAAGATTCCCTGGGGAAAAATTGCATTGCCTGCCACCAGGTGCCTGAGCAGACCGTGCTAGGGGCGGTGAGCATGAAAGTCTCGCTGGACAAGGTGAACGCCGGTCTGGCCGATCAGCGCATGAAGTCCATTCTGGCCGCCATCCTGACCAGCATTCCGGTGCTGATCCTGATCTATCCGTTTATTCGCCGCATGGTCACGCAACCGCTGGAAAAAGGCGTCAACGTGGCACGCAGCATTGCGGCCGGTGACCTGGGCCAGAACATTGTGGTGGATTCCCACAACGAAGTCGGTGAACTGCAGCTGGCCCTGCAGGAAATGAATGCCGGGCTGATACGCATCGTGCGCCAGGTGCGCAGCGGCACCGACGCCATCTTTACCGCCTCACAGGAAATTGCCAAAGGCAATCTGGACCTGTCCAACCGCACCGAGCTGCAAGCCAATACCCTGGAAGGCACGGCCGCCTCGATGGTGACGCTGACCAACACCGTGAACCAGAACGCCGAAGATGCGCGCCGTGCCAACCAGCTCGCCGTGAGCGCCTCGGAAGTGGCGGTGCGCGGTGGTGCCGTGGTGTCCGAAGTGGTCACCACCATGCAGTCGATCAACGCCTCCTCCGGCAAGATTGTCGACATCATTGGCGTGATTGACGGCATTGCCTTCCAGACCAATATTCTGGCCCTGAACGCTGCAGTGGAAGCCGCCCGCGCCGGTGAGCAGGGCCGTGGCTTTGCCGTGGTGGCCTCGGAAGTGCGCAGCCTGGCGCAGCGCTCGGCCGCCGCCGCCAAGGAAATCAAAAACCTGATCGACGATTCAGTGGCCAAAGTCGAAGCCGGTGGTGCCCAGGTACACCAGGCCGGTGCCACCATGAGCGAGATCGTGCAAAGCATCCAGCACGTCACCGAAATCATGGGCAACATCGCCTCCGCCAGTGCCGCCCAGACCCAGGGTATCCAGCGCGTCAATGAAGCCATTACCGAAATGAACCAGGTGACGCAGCAAAATGCGGCGCTGGTGGAACAGGCGGCGGCCGGTGCCCGCTCGATGCAGGACCAGGCGGCCCAGCTGGAAGACGTGGTCCGCATCTTCAAGCTCGACTGAAACCACTCAGTCTGAACGGCAGAAAATGCGCCGGCTGCAAAGCGACTGCGGCGCTGCGGCACCGCGCCGCCTAATGCGTCTTGCGGAAACTGTGGTGTAGCGCAATCGCCTTCGGTTCGCGCCACTGCACCGGCGACTGCCAGTTGGCAGCCCAGTCCGGAAAATCCGCCGCCGGCATCGGACGGGCGATGCCATAGCCCTGGACCAGGTGGCAGCCCATCGACAGCAGCAAGCTGCCATGGGCAATGGTTTCCACGCCTTCGGCAATCACCTGGCGCTTGAACACCGAGGCCAGACCAACCACGGCTTCGACAATGGCGCAGTCGCCCGGGTCGTCGAGCATGTCGCGCACAAAGTTTTGGTCGATTTTCAGCATGCCGGCCGGCAGACGGCGCAGATAGATCAGGGAAGAATAGCCGGTGCCAAAGTCGTCCAGCGCAAAGCTGACTCCCAGCATCAGACAGGCCTGCATGATTTGCGACACCTGCATCACATCTTCCAGCGCGCTGGTCTCAAGCACTTCCAGCTCCAGATGGCGTGGCGGCACCCCGGGATAGCGCGCCAGCGCGTTGGCCAAGGTTTGCACAAAATCATCTTGCTGCAACTGGCGCGCACTGACATTGACACTGACCGACATGGCAAAGCCCATGGCGTGCCAGTGCGCCATTTGTTGCAGCGCCGACTCCAGCACCCAGAGGCCCAGATCGACGCTGAGCGGGTGGTTCTCGATGGTTGGCAGGAAGTCCGCTGGCGGCAACAAGCCGCGCTGCGGGTGCTGCCAGCGGATCAGGGCCTCGGCACCGACCACCTGGCCGCTGACCATATTCACCTTGGGCTGGTAATACAGCACAAACTCCTGCGCTGCCAGCGCCTGGCGCGTGCGCTCCAGGCTTTCCCGCTGGCTTTGCACGGCGGCGTCCTGGTCCACGTCGAAGGTGTGAAAGCGGTTTTTTCCGGCGTGCTTGGCCAGGTACATGGCCTGGTCGGCGTGGCGCAGCAGCAGGTCGGCATCGACACCGTCGGCCGGGTAATAGGTCACGCCGATGCTGGCCGACACGTTCAACACCAGCGCACCCAGGCGCACCGGCTCGGCGGCACATTGCAGCAGCCGCGCAATCACCGGCTCGCAATCGTGGGGCTGCCCCAGCCGGGTCAGCACCGCGACAAATTCGTCACCGCCCATGCGTGCCAGCGTGTCGCCCTCGCGCAGCAGGGTCTTGAGGCGCTGCGCCAGCGCCACCAGCAGGGCGTCGCCAACGTCGTGGCCGTGCGCGTCGTTGACCGCCTTGAAGCCATCCAGATCAAGGTAGACCACGGCCAACACGCGCTGCTGGCGCTGGCATTGCAGAATCGCCTGCTCCAGCCGATCGGCCAGCAACAGGCGGTTCGGCAGCCCGGTGAGCGCGTCGTAATGGGCCATTTTTTCCAACTGGTGCTGGTGCTCCTTGACCAGCGTGATGTCGTTGAACAGCGCCACATAGTTTTGCACCTGCCCGTCGGCATTGCGCACCACACTGATGGTCAGGTTCTGCACATAGCTGACGCCGTCGCGGCGCTGGTTGGTAATTTCCCCGCTCCAGTAGTCGGCCTGCGCCAGTGACTGCCACATTGCCGCATAAAACTCCGGCCCATGCTTGCCGGAACGCAGCAGGCTTGGGTTGCGGCCCAGCACGTCTTCCCGCACATAGCCGGTAATGTGCGAGAACATGGCGTTGACGTCGACGATGAGGCCCCTGGCGTCGGTAATGATGATGCCTTCACGCGCATGCGAAAACACATTGGCCGCCAATTGCAGGCGCACTTCGGTGTTCTTTTGCTCGGTCACGTCGTTGGTGATGCCGTGCCACATCACCGCACCATCGGCGCGCAAGGCCGGCATGGCATGGCTGGACAGCCAGCGCAGGCCACGCTGCGGTAACTGCACCCGGTACTCCTCGCGCCAGGGCTGCAGGGTACGTGCCGACGCCTGCATCGACTCGACCACGCGCCGCACGTCATCCGGGTGCACGGTGGCGTACAACGGGCTGGCGTCGTCACGCACCTGCTCCGGCGTGACACCCCAGATCGCGTGCATGCCGTCGCTGGCATAAGGAAAGCAAACCCGCCCGTCCGGGTGCATCACATACTGGTAGATGACCCCGGGCACATAGCGCGACAACTGGTCCAGCAGATCGTGGCTGGCTTGCAGGCGCTGGCGCGCCTCCAACAGCCGTTCATCGGCCAGCTTGCGTTCGGTGATGTTTTCCTTGACTGCCAGGAAGTGGGTAATCTGGCCCTGCTCGTCCAGCACCGGCGAAATTTGCGCGTGCTCCCAATAAACACTGCCGTCCTTGCGCACATTGCTGAAGCTGCCCTGCCAGGCTTTGCCCGCCAGCAGCTGCTGCCACATGCCGGGAAATTGCTCGGCGTCGGCACCGTCGGCCTTGAGAAAACGCGGATTGCGCCCCAGCACCTCGGAACGCGCATAGCCGGCGGTCTGGCAAAACGCCTCGTTCACGTATTCGATTTCGCCCTGCAGATTGGTCACCACAATCGACACCGGACTCTGCTCTACTGCCTGGACCAGGCGCCGGCGCTCCATCTCGAGTGCGTGGGTGGCGCTGATATCCACAAAGGCCCAGACCGATTCGGCACCGTCGCCACTGACTTGCGCACCGGACACGTCATACCAGCCCCAGCTGCCGTCGCCGCGCAAAAACTGGCACTGGCCGCGAAACACCTGCCCTTGTGCGATCTGCGGATAGGCGCGCGCCTGGAAGCGCTGAAAAGCATCCTCGTCGGGGTACAGGATGCGCGTGGAACGGTGCAGCAACTGCTCGGGCCGGTAGCCCATCATCTTGGCGTAACCGCTGTTCATCCAGGTGATGTGGCGCGCCCGCACCATGACAATGCCCACCACATCGCTTTGCAATATGGCCTTTTGCGCGTCCAGCAAGCCGACCAGCTGGCGCTCTGCCTGGCGCCGTTGCGTGATGTCATTGATCACCGAATACAGCTGCGCCTTTCCATCTACCATCAGTGGCGTCGAATACACCTCGACCTCGCGCAAGGCACCCGAGGCCAGCCGGTGCGTGAACATAAAATAATTGCGGTCTTCACGCAGCGCAGACCGCCGCTCCTGCTCGACTTCTTCGGCTTGCAGTGTGTTGATGGCAGAAATCGGCATGCCCACCAGGTGGGGATAGCCATAAAACGCGTACGCCGCCGCATTGGCCTCCAGGATCTGGCCGCTCTGCGGATCAATCAACAGCATCACCGAGCCATTTTTCTGGAACAGCGTACGAAAGCGTGCGTCACTCTCCGACAGCTGGCGATTGCGCCACCCCAGCCGCAGCAGCAACAGCGCCATGGCCAGCGCAAACAGCCCCAGCAGCGACATGCCCAGAATGGCACGGCGCTGTTCTTGTGCCATGCGCCCCTGCAGCTGCGCCAATTCATCGTCTTCGTTGACCGCCACCACCACGCTGATCGGCCATTGCGCGAGCCGGCGCCAGTAATACAGCAAGGGCACCTGGTCCACCACCGAACGCTCACGGAACAGCCCGCTGTCCCCCGCATGGGCGTGCAGGTAGGGGCGGCCGGCAGGCGGCGGCGCGCTGCTGAATTCGTTCCTGCGGCTGTTGCTGAACAGCAAATGGCCACTGTTTCCGACCAGTGCCAGGCGGTCCAGTCCGGCGCCATCGAGTTCGAAGAACTGGTGCGCAAAATAATCCGCACGCAGAGTCAGCACGACGCAAACCCTGCGGCCGTCGGCCAGACGCACGCCGTACGACAAGGGCAGCAGGGGCGGCTGCTGCGGGTCGCGCCAAATCGTTTCGCCAATCGCCAGCGTCGACTGTGCGTTTTGCGCCAGCAAAGCCGTCGCCGGCACCGCACCGTAGGCAAACAAGCGTTGCCCGCGCGCATCAAAGACGCTGAGCGAACTCAGCATGTCTTCGCCGTGCTGCGCCAGACTGGCACGCAGCGCGGCGGCGAATTGTGGCCGGTCCTGCAGGTACACCAGCCCGAGGTATTGCATCAGGTGCTCGATGCCATTGAGGCTGATGTCCACATGCTGCGCCATGGCCGCCCCGAGCTGTTCCGAACGCGATGCAATCTGCGTGCGCGTCTGGCTCAGGGTCTCACGCTGTTCCTCGCGCAGGGCAGACCAGTAATAGCTGCTGCCAATACCGCTCACAGCCACCATCAATGCCGGCAGAAAGGCGATGCGCAGGGTCGGACGCATAGTGCAATTAGGCGCCTCACGCACCGGCGCGACGCTGCTCCCGAAGCATGAACAAATACAGGCTCTCGACCTTGGCGCGGGCCCAGGGCGTCTTGCGCAGAAACTTCAGGCTGGAGGCGACGCTCGGGTCGTGCGTGAAACAGCGCACCGGAATGCGCTGCCCCAGCCCGGCCCAACCATAGCCCTGAGCCAGCTCGGTGACAATCGCTTCCAGCGTCTTGCCATGCAGGGGGTTGTGCGGCTGCTCCATCAATAGTGCTTGGAGTTGCTGCGGGCCGGGAACAGCACATTGCCCATCCGCGGTGTGCCCGGGCGCCAGGTGCCTGCATGGGGAGATGCCATTGCTTGCGCTTTCGAATATTTATTGAGGCTTGGTTATATCAAAAAGATTCGGCCGTGCGCTTGCACCACATCAATCTTCGAACTGCGGATGGGTCTGGCGAATACGGCGCATGGCCATGCCGGCGGCGGCGGTACGGGTCTCCACGCCCAATTTGACAAAAATGCGTTCCAGGTGCTTTTTCACGGTCATTGGACTGCTGCCCAGAATGTCGCCGATGTCCTTGTTGGTCTTGCCCTTGACGACCCAGTACAGCACCTGGGCTTCCTTGGCGGTGAGCTTGAACGACAGGCCCAGCGCCTCAATCACCGCCAGATCGGAAACTTCGCGCATCACGATCAGCCAGTCCTCCCCGCTGTCACTGTCGCCGGTTTGCTGGTGCAGGCGAAAACGCAGCTGGCTGGCACCGCGCTCCAGAGTCAGCTGCTGCACTTCCTGGCCCTGCGCCAGCGCCGCCAGA
The DNA here is from genome assembly GCA_903897925.1 of uncultured beta proteobacterium. Classification (GTDB taxonomy): domain Bacteria; phylum Pseudomonadota; class Gammaproteobacteria; order Burkholderiales; family Burkholderiaceae_C; genus Allorhodoferax. The sequence goes on from CAIUDG010000131.1 coordinate 8,499, forward strand.
CTGTGCTCCAGCCAGACCAGCACCGGCGCCGGGGTGTGCGGCGCCTGGGTCGCGCAGTAGCGCTCGAGCAGATCGCGCGCCAATGGCGTCTGCCAAAGCAGCACACCGTCCGACGCACGCACCGTGATGGTGGCGTAACCAAAGGCGTCCAGTGCATTGCGCGCCTGGCGCCGCTCGCGCGCGCCGGCCAGGTGCACGCCCATGCGCGCCAGCACTTCCTTGGGCTTGATCGGCTTGGTAACGTAATCCACCGCACCCGCCTCCAGCGCCGCCACCAGATACTCGGTGTCGGTCAGCCCGGTCATGAAAATGATGGGAATATGCGCCGTCTGCGGCATCGCCTTGAGCCGGCGCGCCACTTCAAAGCCGTCCATGCCGGGCATCATGGCATCAAGCAACACCACGTCTGGCAAGGCCTGCAGGCAGCGCTTCAGGGCGCTCTCGCCCTGGGTGGCGATCAGCACGGTATAGCCAGACTCGTCGAGCGCGTCGTGCAGCACCGACAGGTTGTCCGGCACATCGTCAACGATCAGCACCACTTCATTGCTGGCACGGTCCAGCGCCGCAGACAGATCAACCGGCCTGGCTTGCATTCAGTGCCTCCTGTAATTGTTCAGACACCTGCTCGAACTGGTAGTTGCGCACCTGCAGCTCCAGCGCCGCCAGGAACGGCGCGCTGTCCGGGCAGGACTGGCCCAGGGCCTGCAGCTTGTTCACCAGACCACGGAAATAACCCAGTTGCGCCAAGGCGTGCAGGGCCTGCAAGGCGTCACGTGGCGGCAGTGCTTGCGGCGCTGGCACCGGCAGCGGCGGAACGCTGTCCGGCACCGCCAGCGGGGTGTCCAGCCACTGCAGGCCCAGGCGCTGCTGCAGCCAGTCCAGCAACTCGCCCTGGCGCCACGGTTTCACAATAAAGTCCTGCGCGCCAATCCCCAAGCCCTGGTCCAGACCGCGATCAAACGCATTCGCCGACACAATCGCCACCTGCGGCGCCAGACCCGGCAGGGCGCGCAGGCGGCGCAAGGTTTCCCAGCCATCCATGCCTGGCATGGCCAGGTCCAGCAGCACCACATCGGGCTGCAGTCCGGCCGCCAGCAGGTCCAGGCAGTCATAGCCATTCGCCGCTTCGCGGATTTCAAAGCCCAGTGGCTGCAGCACATTGCGCAACAGGCCGCGATCGGCTTCTTCGTTGTCGACCACCAGAATCTTGCGCCGTGGCCCGGCATAGCCGGTGTGCCGCTGCGCCGCCCGGCGCGCCGCAGCCGGCGCCGCGCCGGCGTCGCCAGGCACGCGCAACTCGGGCAGGAACAGGCGCACCCGGAACTGCGTGCCCTGGCCCAGCACACTGCGCACCGTCAGCTCGCCGCCCATCAGATCGGTCAGCATCTTGGCAATCGTCAGGCCCAGACCGGAGCCGCCATTGGCGCCGCTGGCCTGGGCCGCCGCCGCGCCGCGCGCAAACGGCTCAAATATCCGTTCCATTTCCTGCGCGCCGATTCCGGGTCCGCTGTCCTGCACTTCGACATCGGCCATTTCCCGCGCGTAGGCCACGCGCATCACCACACCGCCCTGGCGTGTGAACTTGATGGCATTGCCCAGCACGTTGATAAATATTTGCCGCACCCGCTTGTCATCGGCACGCACCCAGCGCGGCAAGCTGCCCTTGACCTCGTAGCGAAATGTCAGCCCCTTGTCGGCCGCCTGCAACTCGAACAGCGCTGCCAGGTCGGCCAGCACGTCCTCCAGCTGCATCGGCCGTGGCGCCAGTGTCAGTTTGCCGGACTCGATGTGGGCGATGTCCAGCGTGCCCTCGATCAGCGACAGCAGGTGCTCGCCACCGCGCCGGATCACGCTCACCGCCTGGCGCCGGTTCGGCGGCACGCCGGCGTCTTCGGCCATCAGCTGGGCATAGCCCAGAATGCTGTTCAACGGGGTGCGCAACTCATGGCTGATGGCGCTGATGTAACGGCTCTTGGCGCGGTTCGCCTGCTCGGCCTGCTGCTTGGCACCCTCGGCCAGGCGCTTGGCCTCCTGCAAGGCCAGGTCGGTGGCGCGGTGCAGCTCGATTTCGCGCAAGAGCAAATGGGTCTGCCGGTTCGACTCCTCCTGCGCCACCTGGCGGCTCTTGTGCGTCAGCACCAGCCACCAGGCCACAATGCCGGACAACAGCAGCAAGGCCGAAAAAGTCTTGAAGAAGCCCGACTCCAGCGCCTGCCGCAGCGCCGTTTGCTGCGCGCCCAGTCCGACCAGGGCACCCAATTGCTGCCGGTAGAACATGCCGAACACGGTGGCCAGCAAGGGCACGATGACGCACATCAGCAGCATGAAGTGGCTCAGACCGGTGTCCAGAAACGGCCAGACCCGGCGCGGCAGCAGCCAGCGCAAGGCCGCCGCCCATTGCACCGACAGGCTGGCGTGCGGCTTGCAGGCGTCGCCACAGCGCGCATCCAGCGTGCAGCACAGCGAGCAAATCGGCCCCTGGTAGGCCGGGCAGTGCGCCATGTCCGGCCCCTCGTATTCGCGCTCACAAATCACGCACTGGCGCGCGCTGGCACGCGCATCCCGTTCTGCCACCGGCTGGGCGGCACGGGCGATGTAGTACTTGCCCTTGGTCAGCCAGGCAATCAGCGGCGCTGTCAACAAGGCCGTGACCAGCGCCACCAGCGCACTGAAGGCCTGGGCCATGGAACCAAACAGTCCCAGATACGCCAGCATCGACAGCACCGAAGCCAGCGCCATGGCGCCGACACCGACCGGGTTGATGTCGTACAGGTGGGCGCGTTTGAACTCAATGCCGGCCGGCGACAGCCCGAGCGGCTTGTTGATTACCAGATCAGCCACCACCGCCATGATCCAGGCGATGGCGATATTCGAATACAGGCCCAGCACCTCGCCCAGGGCCTGGAACACGTCCATCTCCATCAACATGAAGGCGATCACGCTGTTGAACACCACCCAGACCACGCGCCCCGGATGGCTGTGCGTCAGGCGCGAGAAAAAATTGCTCCAGGCCAGCGAGCCGGCATAAGCATTGGTGACATTGATCTTCAGCTGCGACAGCACCACAAACAAGGCCGTCGCCGCTACCGCCCACCCGGGCGCCGAGAACACATACTGGTAGGCCGCCAGATACATCTGGTTCGGGTCCACCGCGCGCGCCGCCGGCACCCGGTGCTGCAGTGCCAGATAGGCCAGCGCCGCGCCGCCAAGCATTTTCAGCACGCCCAGCAGCACCCAGCCCGGCCCGCCCACCAGCACGCCCAGCCACCAGCGTGCGCGGTTGGCGGCACTGCGTTGGGGCATGAAACGCAAATAATCGGCCTGTTCGCCCATTTGCGTGATCAGCGCAATGCCCACCGTCAGACCAGCACCGAACAGGTGCGCATCAAAGGCGCCCCCGGCACCGGATGCCCCGGCGTAGTGCGTGATGCCGGCAAACGCCGTGGGCTCGTGCAGCAGCACATAGGCAAATGGCAGCACCAGCATGCCCAGCCACAGCGCTTGCGTCCACAGCTGCAACTGGCTGATGGTCGAGACGCCATGCGTCACCAGCGGAATCACCACCAGCGCGCACACCAGATAGCCCCAGGTCGGCGGCAGGCCCAAGGCCAGGTCCAGCGCATAGGCCATTACCGCGGCTTCCAGCGCAAAGAAGATAAAGGTGAAGGAGGCGTAGATCAGCGAGGTGATGGTCGAGCCGATGTAGCCAAAGCCGGCGCCGCGCGTCAGCAAATCCATGTCCACGCCATAGCGTGCGGCATACACGCTGATCGGCAGCCCGGCCAGAAAAATCACCAGCCCGGTCACCAGAATCGCCCACAGCGCGTTGACAAAGCCGTACTGCACCAGCAGCGTGGCGCCGACCGCCTCCAGGATCAGAAAGGACGCCGCACCAAAGGCGGTATTTGCCACCCGCCACTCGGACCAGCGCCGAAAACGCTGTGGTGCAAAGCGCAGCGCGTAGTCTTCCATGGTCTCGCTGGCGACCCAGGTGTTGTAGTCGCGCCGGATCTTCACCACCCGCTGCGGGGGGGTATCAGGCGCTGAGGCCAGCGGTGGAACAGGGGTGGATTCGACGTGCACCCAGTAACGGGTGCAGAATTCATGCCATCCGGGCAGGGCACGGGCCTTGCTTAGAACCTGGACCCCGCCCCGCCACCCTAACACCCGCACCGGACTGCCCACGCCATGGAACTTACGCCCCGCGAAAAAGACAAGCTGCTCCTGTTCACGGCCGCCCTGCTGGCCGAGCGCCGCAAGGCGCGCGGACTGAAGCTGAACTACCCGGAAGCCATCGCCCTGATCAGCGCCGCCGTCATGGAGGGTGCACGCGACGGCCAAAGCGTGGCCCAGCTGATGAGCAGCGGGCGCACGGTGCTGAGCCGTGCCGACGTGATGGACGGCATTGCCGAAATGATTCCCGATATCCAGGTCGAAGCCACTTTCCCGGATGGCACCAAGCTGGTCACCGTGCACCAGCCCATCGTCTAGTTCCCTTCGTTCGACTTCTCACCCACTGCCGCCAAGGAGTTGCCCCCGATGCCACGTCCAATCCACCGCCTTCTCACCGCCGTTACCGGCCTGGTACTCAGCGCCAGCGCACTGGCACACAGCAGCACCGATGCCCATGTCCACAGCGCTTTCCTGGGCGGCCTGCTGCACCCATTCACCGGCCTGGACCACCTGTGCGCCATGCTCGCCGTTGGCATGTGGAGCGCGGTGATGGCCCGGCGCGCCGGGCGCGAACTGCTCTGGGGCCCACTGGCCTTTGCCACATTGATGCTCGCCGGTGCCGTGCTGGGCCTGCAAGGGGTGCAGGTGCCGGCGGTCGAACCCATGATTGCAGCCTCTCTGGTCGCCTGCGGCCTGCTGCTGTCCTGCCACTGGCGCCTGTCGGTGCTGCACACAGCGGCCCTGGTCGGCGGCTTTGCCCTGTTCCACGGACTGGCACACGGCTACGAACTGGCCGAGCACGCCGATGCCTGGCAAGTGCTGAGTGGCATGCTGCTGGGCACGGTACTGCTGCATGGCACCGGGCTGGCGCTGGGCTGGACGCTGCGCGGCCAGCGCAGCTGGATCGCGCGCCTGGCCGGTGGCGCCATTGCCGTGCTGGGTTCGGGCATGCTGTTGCAACTGGCCTGAGCCAACCCCATTTCACAGGAGACCCCATGATTCCCGGAGAAATCCTGACCGACCCCGGCGCGCACCCGCTCAACACCGGTCGCCGCACCCTGACCCTGGTGGTGCAAAACACCGCCGACCGGCCGATCCAAGTCGGCTCGCACTACCACTTTGCGGAAACCAACGCAGCGCTCGGCTTCGACCGTGCTGCAGCACGCGGCATGCGCCTGAACATCGCCTCCGGTGCGGCGGTGCGCTTCGAACCCGGCCAACAACGCACGGTGGAGCTGGTCGACTACGCTGGCGCGCGCCAGGTCTTCGGCTTTCGCGGACTGCACCAGGGCGCGCTGGACTCCGACACGCAAGGAGCCCACTGATGGCCAGCATTGACCGCCGCGCCTATGCCGAAATTTTTGGCCCCACCACCGGCGACCGGGTACGCCTGGCCGACACCGACCTGCTGATTGAAGTCGAACGTGACTACACCCTGGCCGCTGGCAGCTACGGCGAAGAAGTCAAATTCGGCGGCGGCAAAACCATCCGCGACGGCATGGCGCAAAGCCAGCGCAGCCGTGCCGAGGGCGCGGTGGACTGCGTGCTGACCAACGCCCTGATCATTGACCACTGGGGCATCGTCAAGGCCGACATCGGCCTGAAAGACGGCCGCATCGCCGCCATCGGCAAAGCCGGCAATCCGGACACCCAGCCCGGCGTTGACATCATCATCGGCCCGGGCACCGAAATCATCAGCTGCGAAGGCAATATCGTCACGGCCGGCGGCATCGACTGCCACATCCACTTTATCTGCCCGCAGCAGATCGAGGAAGCCCTGGCCAGCGGCGTCACCACCATGATGGGCGGCGGCACCGGCCCGGCCACCGGCACCTTCGCCACCACCTGCACACCCGGTCCCTGGAACATCGAACGCATGCTGCAGGCCGCCGACGCCTTCCCGATGAACCTGGGTTTTCTCGGCAAGGGCAACGCCGCCCTGCCTGGCGCACTGCACGAACAGGTCAACGCAGGGGTGATTGGCCTGAAGCTGCACGAAGACTGGGGCACCACCCCGGCCGCCATCAGCAACTGCCTCGACGTCGCTGAAGCCACCGATGTCCAGGTCGCGATCCACTCCGACACGCTGAACGAATCCGGCTTTGTTGAAAACACCATCGCTGCCACCAAGGGCCGCGGCCTGTGCGCCTTCCACACCGAAGGCGCTGGCGGCGGCCACGCCCCCGACATCCTGCGCGTGGTCGGCCAGGCCAACTTCCTGCCGAGTTCCACCAACCCGACCATGCCCTACACCGTCAACACGCTGGACGAGCACGTTGACATGCTGATGGTCTGTCACCACCTGGACGCCGGCATTGCCGAAGACCTGGCCTTCGCCGAAAGCCGTATCCGCAAGGAAACCATCGCCGCCGAAGACATGCTGCACGACATGGGCGCGATCTCCATGATGAGCAGCGACAGCCAGGCCATGGGCCGGGTCGGCGAGGTGGTGATTCGCACCTGGCAGACGGCACACAAAATGAAGGGCCAGCGCGGCGCCCTGCCCGAAGACACGGCGCGCAACGACAACTTCCGGGTCAAGCGTTACATCGCCAAATACACCATCAACCCGGCCATCGCCCACGGCATCAGCCACGAAGTCGGCAGCGTTGAAGTCGGCAAATGGGCCGACCTGGTGATTTACAAACCGGCCTTCTTTGGCGTCAAACCGGCGCTGGTGCTCAAGGGCGGCTTTATCGCCTTGGCCGCCATGGGCGACCCGAACGCCTCCATCCCGACGCCACAACCGGTGCATTACCGGCCGATGTTTGGCGCCTACGGTGGCGCACTGGCGCGCGGCTCGCTGAGCTTTGTGTCGCAGGCCGGACTGAACGCTGGCATCCAGGCGCGCTATGGACTGAGCAAGCAGGTCAGCGCCGTGAAGAACATTCGGGGCATCCGCAAACAGCACATGGTTCACAACAGCTATCTGCCAACCATGGAAATCGACGCCCAGACCTACCAGGTGCGTGCCGACGGCCAGTTGCTGACCTGTGAGCCGGCGCGCAGCCTGCCTTTGGCGCAACGGTACTTTCTGTTCTAACCACTGTATTTATGCAAGCTTCAAAACTGATCCCGGGCGGCCAGGGCCTGGCCAGCGTACTGCTGAAACGCGCCGCCAGCGTTGAACTGGACTGGGACCTGCGACAAAAAAGCCGCTTCGCCTGCACCGACTCACAGGGCCGTGCGCTGGGCGTGTTTCTGCCACGCGGCACGGTGCTGCGCGGCGGCGACGTGCTGGTCACCGACGACGGCAGCCTGGTGCAGGTGGTGGCCGCAGCACAAGCCGTGCTGCGCATCACGCACTGCAAAAACCACGGGAGCGCATTTGACCTGGTACGCGCCGCCTACCACCTCGGCAACCGCCATGTGCCGATCGAACTGAAACCGGACTACCTGCAAATCGAACCAGACCATGTGCTGGCCGACATGCTGCGTGCCATGCACCTGATCGTCAACGCCGTGGAACAGCCCTTTGAGCCGGAAAACGGCGCCTATGCCACTGGCGGACATGGACATGGACATGGACATGGGCATGAGCACGCACAGGAAGCGCATGCGCACGAACAACCGGAGCCGCATGTCCATGGCCCAGCGTGCGCCCATGGCGAGCATGCGCATGAGCATGCGCATGCGCATGAGCATGAGCACAGCCACGGCCACGGCCACGGCCACGAACATTGAAACGCCACCCATGTCCGACTCCAGTCTGATGCAGCTGATGTGGCTGGCCTCGCCGGCCCTGCCGATTGGCGGCTTCTCGTATTCTGAGTGCCTGGAAGCGGCCGTGGACCAGGGCATCGTCGCCAGCGAGCCAGAAGCCAGTGCCTGGCTGGTCGATCAGTTGCATCTGTCGCTGGCGCGCTCGGAACTGCCGGTGCTGGCACAGGCCATCACTGCCTGGCGCGCAGAAAACTATCCGCGCATCGCCGAACTCAACGCCTGGGTGCTGCAAACCCGGGAAAGCCAGGAGCTGCGCGCGCAAACCGAGCAAATGGGACGCTCGCTGCTGGAATGGTTACGCAACCACACCACCGCCAGGCCGGCGCAAATCGCCGAATTGGCAGCACTGCAACCGAGCTATCCGCTGGCCTTTGCCCTGGCCGCCAGCGCCACCGGCGCCACCACGCGCGACTGCCTGCTGGCCTATGCCTTCGGCTGGGCCGAAAACATGACCCAGGCCGCCATCAAATCCGTGCCCCTGGGGCAAAGCGCCGGCCAGCGCATTCTGTCCGCGCTGACGGCAGAAATACCCGCCGCCATCGCCCACGCTCTCTGCCTGGACGACACCAGCCGCCAAGCCTATGCGCCAATGCTGGCGATTCTGAGCGCCCAGCACGAAGTCCAATATTCCCGCCTGTTCCGTTCTTAGGAAAATCCATGAGCTCCGTTTTGCACCACATTCCCCGCCGTAGCAAAAAGCTGCCACCGCTGCGCGTCGGCATCGGCGGCCCGGTCGGCTCCGGCAAGACCACTTTGCTGGAAATGCTCTGCAAGGGCATGCGCGCGCAGTACGACCTGGTCGCCATCACCAACGACATCTACACCAAGGAAGACCAGCGCCTGCTAACGATCAGCGGCGCGCTGCCAGCCGAACGCATCATGGGCGTGGAAACCGGCGGCTGCCCGCACACCGCGATCCGCGAAGACGCTTCCATCAACTTGGAGGCGATTGACCGCATGCTGGAAGAATTCCCCGACGCCGACATCGTGTTCGTGGAAAGCGGCGGCGACAACCTGGCCGCCACTTTCAGCCCGGAACTCAGCGACCTGACCATTTATGTGATTGACGTTGCTGCCGGTGAAAAAATTCCGCGCAAAGGCGGCCCTGGCATCACCAAAAGTGACCTGTTCATCATCAACAAGACCGATCTGGCGCCGCACGTAGGCGCCGACCTGGCAGTGATGCACGCCGACACCACCCGCATGCGCAGCGGCCCCAAAGGCCTGAAACCCTTCGTCATGACCAACCTGAAAACGCTGAGTGGGCTGGCCGAAGTGATTGCCTTCATTGAAACCCAGGGGATGCTCAAGCCTGCGGCATAAAACCCGGCAGTGGGAGCAGGTAGAATACCCGCACCCCGTCTCAGGAGACTTGGGTGAGTGGTTTAAACCAGCAGTCTTGAAAACTGCCGACGGGTAACCGTCCGTGAGTTCGAATCTCACAGTCTCCGCCAGACAACCAGCATTCATTCGGTTTTCCAGAGGGTCTCAAGAAATATGTACCATCCAGTGGTCCGGTGATCCCCCCGATAAACCCAAGGTCCGACAAGTAGAATTTTCTATCAAGGAAGTTTGAATCGCCCCGGGTATCGTGGAGGCCCGTTGGGTTAAGTCAGGCGGGAACTGCTGCCTGACTGGCTAATTGCCGATAGTAATTTTCTTCAGCTTCGGCAGGG
>CAIUDG010000132.1 GCA_903897925.1 uncultured beta proteobacterium
ATTGTTTTTGCTGACTGCGGTTCAATTATGGAAAAACAAAGCGCTATTTTCCATAGCAGGACCGTAAAGATCTGTGAAGCTGCACTGCCTTTGTACCCTATGGACACGCTCGTAAGACTATTCGCGCATCGGCACGGAGCGCCGCTTCACGGTTCTTGCGTGCAATACCGCGTGCGCTATGCAGTGCGGGGCCAGCAGGCCAACAAAAAACCCGCGCTCCTGTGAAGAAGGCGGGTTTTGAAGGCTTCTGACGCTGCCTGATACCGTGAAATGGTGCCGATTATCGGATTCGAACTGATGACCTACCGCTTACAAGGCGGTTGCTCTACCAACTGAGCTAAATCGGCACGGCCTGCAATTTTAACCGCAGCCAGAGGCGCAAACTGGCGCAAACCCCAAAATCATTTGATACGCGTCAGCGATGGACGGCCGCCGGGTCTTGGGGTATCCGGGCCGCCATCGTCCCTGGCCGGGCTGCTGCTGACACTGGTCAGCGTCACTACCGGCGCCGGATTGTCTTCTGCCGCTGCTGGCTGCGTTGCCGAAGATGCACCGCTGGCCGCCAGCATGGGGAAGGCCATGCCCTGCCCGTTTTCACGCGCATAGATGGCCAATACCCGACCGACTGGCACCAAGATGTCTCTGGCAACGCCGCCAAAACGACCCTTGAATTCAATGAATTCATTGCCCAGCTTCAAGGCACTGGTAGCGTCAAAACTGATGTTGAGAACAATCTCGCCGTCCTTCACATACTCATTGGGCACCCGCACAGTCTCATCGACCAGCACAGCAACATAAGGCGTGAAGCCATTGTCGGTGCACCACTCGTAGAGCGCACGAATCAGGTAAGGACGGGTGGAAGGAAATTCTGAAGCGTCAATCATGGCAAGCCAGGCCTTTACTTGCGCATCACCTTTTCCGAAGGCGTCAGCGCTTCGATATAGGCCGGACGCGAGAACACCCGCTCGGCATATTTCAGCAGCGGCGCGGCATTCTTGCTCAAGTCAATGCCGTAATAGTCCAGGCGCCACAGCAGCGGTGCGATCGCCACGTCCAGCATGGAGAAGTTATCACCCAGCATGTACTTGTTCTTCAGGAACACCGGGGCCAGCTGCGTCAGGCGGTCGCGGATGTGGGCGCGGGCTTTTTCCAGCAATTTGTCATTGCCCTTGGAAGCGCGGGCTTCCAGCGTTGACACGTGGACAAACAGTTCCTTCTCGAAATTGAGCAGGAACAGGCGCACACGGGCGCGGTCCACCGGGTCGCCGGGCATCAGTTGCGGATGCGGAAAGCGCTCGTCAATGTATTCATTGATGATGTTCGACTCATACAAAATCAGATCGCGCTCGACCAGGATAGGCACTTGTCCATAAGGATTCATGACGCTGATGTCTTCGGGCTTGTTGTAGAGATCAACGTCACGGATTTCAAAATCCATGCCCTTCTCAAACAACACGAAGCGGCAGCGGTGAGAAAACGGGCAGGTTGTTCCTGAATACAGCACCATCATTGCGGGAGACTCCTAAAAATTAAAAAGAGTGGGCTGCACTGGGCATTCCCACTCTGCACGTACCTTCGGTCAGCTGGACCGAAGACACAACCGAATCTGTTTACTTGACGTCTTTCCAGAACGCGGCGTTCAAACGCCATGCGCAGAAAGTCAAGACCAACAGGAAGGCCAGCACCCAGTAACCCAGGTGGACCCGTGTATTCTGACCCGGTTCCGCCATCCATTGCAAATAGTTCACCAAGTCGGCCACAGTCTGGTCGTATTGTGCCGGCGTCATGGTGCCAGGGGTGATTTGCTCAAATCCCTTGAAAACATGAATTTCATGGCCGGCTTCGCCCTCCGACTCAAACACTGCGGCGCGCTTGCCCTGCAGCTCCCACAAGGCATGCGGCATGGCAATGTTGGGGAATGCCAGGTTGTTCCAGCCGGTGGCCTTGGTATCGTCCACATAGAAGGTGCGCAGGTAGGTGTACAGATAGTCGGCACCCGTGCCCTTGCCTTCTGCAGAACGCGAACGAGCAATCACGGTCAGGTCTGGCGGTGTGCCGCCGAACCAGGCCTTGGCTTCTTTCGGATCAATATTGGCCTTCATGGTTTCACCAACCTTGTCGGTGGTGAACAGCAGGTTGTCCTTGATCTGCTGTTCGGTCAGACCGATGTCCCTCAGGCGGTTGTAACGCATGTAGGACGCAGTGTGGCAGTTCAGGCAGTAGTTGACGAATACCTTGGCACCGTTTTGCAGCGAAGCCAGGTCAGTGATCTTGCCAGGGGCTTTGTCCCAGGCGATGCCGCCGGTATTGGCATGGGCGGTCAGTGCGATGCCCAGCGCCGCGAGCAGAGAAAAGAGTACTTTTTTCATGGTATTGGACCCCATCTCAGTGGGCTACAAAGTTAACGCGGGCAGGCACCGGCTTGGTCTTGCCAACACGGCTCCACCAGGGCATCAGGAAGAAGAAGCCGAAGTAGAACAGCGTACACACTTGGGACACACGCTCACCCAGTTTTGACGGAGGCTGCACACCCAGATAGGCCAGCACCACGAACACCACCACGAAAATGGCATACAGGTATTTGTGCCAGTCAGGGCGGTAACGCATCGACTTGACTTCGCACTTGTCCAGCCATGGCAGGAAGAACAGGATGATCACTGCACCACCCATCACCACCACGCCCCAGAACTTGGCGTCGATCGACAGCATCATCAGCACCACAACCACCGCCGCACCGGCAATCACCGGCTTCAGAATCGTTGGCAGTTTGGCCTTCAGCACACCGTAGGCGGCGCCAGCAACGACGCAGGCAATCAGGGCATACATCATTTCGCTGGTAATAGCGCGCAGCATCGAATAGAAGGGCGTGAAATACCAGACCGGTGCAATATGCAAAGGCGTCTTCAACGAATCGGCCGGAATGAAGTTGTTGTATTCCAGGAAATAGCCGCCCATTTCAGGCGCGAAGAAGATCACGGCAGAGAACACCAACAGGAACACGCTGACACCAAAGATGTCGTGCACGGTGTAGTACGGGTGGAACGGAATGCCGTCCAGCGGATGACCAGCGGCATCGCGCGGTGCATTCGGACCCTTGATTTCAACGCCGTCAGGATTGTTCGAACCGACATCGTGCAGTGCCAGCAAGTGCGCCACCACCAGACCCAGCAGCACCAGCGGCACTGCGATCACGTGGAAGCTGAAGAAGCGGTTCAGGGTGGCGTCGCCAACCACGTAGTCGCCGCGAATCAGCAATGCCAGGTCCGGACCTACGAAAGGCACGGCAGCAAACAAGTTCACGATCACCTGCGCGCCCCAGTAGGACATTTGACCCCAGGGCAGCAGATAGCCCATGAAGGCTTCGGCCATCAGGCACAGGAAAATAGCACAGCCAAAAACCCAGACCAATTCGCGCGGCTTGCGATAGCTGCCGTAGAGCAGGCCACGGAACATGTGCAGATAGACGACGATGAAGAACGCCGAGGCACCGGTGGAGTGCATGTAGCGGATCAACCAGCCCCATGGCACGTCGCGCATGATGTATTCGACAGAACCGAACGCCAGTGCGGCGTCTGGCTTGTAGTGCATCACCAGGAAAATACCGGTAACGATCTGAATCACCAGCACCAGCAACGACAGCGAGCCGAAGATGTACCAGAAATTGAAGTTCTTCGGAGCGTAGTACTCCGACATATGGACCCGATAGGCATCAAACGCCGTGGGGAAGCGGTTTTCAAACCAGTTCGTCACGTGGGCCAGCGCGGGTGCGTTGGGGGAGATTTCCTTGAATTCAGCCATGCTATTAATCCTCAGGCTTTCTTGTCTTCACCAATCAACAGCTTGCTGTCGGACAGGTACATGTGCGGAGGCACTTCGAGGTTGTCAGGTGCTGGCTTGTTCTTGTAAACACGGCCGGCCATATCGAAGGTGGAACCGTGGCATGGGCAGAGGAAGCCGCCTTGCCAGTCGTCCGGCAGCGAGGCCTGCGGGCCCGGCTGAAATTTATCGGAAGGAGAGCAGCCCAGGTGGGTGCAGATACCCACGGCGACGAAGATTTCAGGCTTGATCGAGCGGCCTTCGTTCATTGCATATTCGGGCGTCTGCTCACCGCGCTTGCGCTGGGATTCGGGATCGGCCAGCTGGTTCGTCACCTTGGACAGTGCTGCCAGCTGGTCCGGGGTGCGGCGAATAATCCAGACCGGCTTGCCACGCCATTCGACGGTCTTTTTCTCACCCGGCTTGATGTCACCGATGTCGACCTCCACGGCTGCACCGGCAGCTTTGGCGCGTTCGGAAGGCTGGAACGTACTAACAAACGGAATCGCGGTTGCGACGCCGCCAACGGCTCCTACGCATCCGGTTGCAATGAGCCAGGTTCGCTTACTGGAGTCGAGCTGATTCGTGTCGACAGGGGTTTCACTCATGAGAATCCTCAATGAACATCACTACTAGGGGTAAGCGATTATTGTAGCTGACCGCAAAGGGCAATTTGCCGCTCAAGCGAAGTAAGAACCCCGCTGTGCACACGTAAAGGCGCGGAAAGTCGCGTTTCAGGGGCAAATCAGCTGACGCGCCATCTGCACCGCAGCCAGAAAGCTAGCCGGGTCGGCACGCCCACTACCGGCGATATCAAAGGCCGTGCCATGGTCCGGACTGGTTCGAACAAAGGGCAGGCCCAGGGTTACGTTGACACCGCTCTCCACGCCCAGGTATTTCACCGGTATCAGGCCCTGGTCGTGGTACATAGCGACTACTACATCAAACTCGGCCAGGTGCCCGGCCCGTTTGCGGGCGCGCATGAATACCGTATCCGGCGGCCACGGTCCGCTGAGGTCGCAGCCGTGGGCACGCGCGGCCTGCATCGCCGGCAGAATGATGTCGCGCTCTTCCGTGCCAAACAAACCGCCCTCCCCGGCATGCGGATTGAGTCCGGCCACGGCGATGCGCGGCACGCGCCCAAGAATCCGCGACAAGGCGTCGTGCGTAATGCGCAGGGTTTGCAAAACGTTGTCGAAATTGACGGCCTCAATCGCCTGGCGCAAGGACACGTGAATACTCACCAGCACAGTACGCAACTCCTCGTTCGCCAGCATCATGCGCACCGGCAGCCCGGCCTGCCCAAGATAGCGCGCCGCCGCGTCCTGCAACATTTCGGTATGGCCCGGATAGGCATCAAACGGACTGCCGCCGGCATGCAGGGCCTCTTTGTGCAGCGGCGCGGTGACAATCCCCGCCACCGCGCCCTGCAGCGCCAGCTCGGCCGCGCGCAGTACACAGCTGCCGGCAAAACGTCCGGCCAAGGCACTCACCTGCCCCGGTGCCACAGGCCCCAATTCCTCACCCTGCTGCAGCACCGGTATGCAGCGCGGCGGCAGTGCTTGCGCGTCCAGCGGCGTTTCCAGCCGCAGTATGGGCAGCGCAGGCACACCAGGCGCCAGCAAGGCCGCCGCCGCCCGGCGCATGCACGCCACATCACCAATCACCACCGCGCCACGCATCAGTGCCGGCTGCTGCAAATAGGCTTTGGCAATAATTTCCGGACCAATACCGGCAGCGTCGCCCATGGTGATGGCCAGCGGGCGAAGCCCGGTCGTACTAACTGCGCTCATGCGGGATTCTCGATATCTATAAATTGGTGTTCCAGCCCCAGCGTTTGCGCCAGATGCGCTGCCAATGCCGGGGCGCCATAGCGCTCACTGGCGTGGTGTCCGCAGGCCAGGAAGGCGACCCCGGTCTCGCGCGCCAGGTGCATTTGCGGCTCCGATATTTCCCCGGTAATGAAGACATCGGCGCCGGCGGCAATCGCCGCTTCAAAATAGCCCTGCGCACCGCCGCTGCACCAGGCAATACGGCGCGGCGCACGCTGGTCACCCGGCAGTACGGTAACGCCGTGCCCCAGCGTGTCCTGCACCTGGCGCGCCAGCGCCGTCAGGCTCTCGAAGGGCGGCCCGGCAGCGGCACCGATCCAGCCCAGCTCCTGCTCGCCGAAACGGCCATCGGCCTGCAGTCCGAGGCGCAGGCCGAGCTGGGCATTGTTGCCCCACTGCGCATGCGCATCCAGCGGCAGGTGATAGGCGTACAGATTGATATCGTGCGCCAGCAGCAGCCCCAGGCGTTGGCGCAGCCAGCCGGTGATGCGTCCGTCGTGGCCCCGCCAGAACAGGCCGTGGTGCACCAGCAGCGTGTCGGCGCCAGCACCGATGGCCGCCTCAATCAGCGCCCGGCTGGCGGTCACGCCGGAGACTATTTTGCGCACCTGGCTACAGCCTTCGACCTGCAATCCATTCGGCCCATAGTCCTTGAACCGCTCCGGTTGCAGCAGAAGGTCCAGGGTGCTTGAGAGTTGGCTGCGGTCAATCATGGTGGGATAAGGAAGTTGTGGAGTCGACCGGTGTATTTTGCAGGGAGTTGGATGCTGCCACTTCCAGGGTGCTGTCACAACCGATACCCGCTGCAATCCAGCGCCTGGCAAGCCAGGCCAAGGGCCGCGCCACGCACGACAACAGCCAGCCCCAGGGACGCGGCAAGGCCTGCACTACCTGGCGCGGTGCCAGCACCATGCCGCAGCGGTACATGGCGGTGGCCGGCTGCCACTGCAACGCCACGCACGCCCCCTGGCGCCGCCGCGACACCAGCATACCCAGCGGACAGGGCGCCGCCAGGCAGCACACACCGCAGCCATTGCAGGCGCTGCCCCAGGCGGGTTTGTCCGGCGCCTGCGGATGTATTTGAATCACCTGCTGCGGCGGCTCGTTGAAACTCTGCATAAATGTCCCCATACTGCACTTTAGCGTGGCGCCCGCCCAAGCCGACGCGCCCCTGGGCCTACAATTTGATTCCATGAAACGACTTTGGCTGATTTTTTCCCAAACTGCCACCGTATTGCTGGCAGCCTACTTCGTTGTCGCCACCCTGAAGCCCCAATGGCTGGGCCACACGCCGGGCGCCGGTAGCAGCGTGGCGCTGGTGCAAGCCGACAACAACAGCGCCGAAGCGCCACCGGGCAGCCTGCGCGTCGCCGCGCAGAAAGCCTCGGCGGCCGTAGTCAGCATCAACACCAGCAAGAACACGCGCCGCAACAGCAAGCCGAACGACCCGTGGTTCAAATTTTTCTACGGTGACCAGGGCAATGAGCCCCAGGGCGGCCTGGGCAGCGGCGTAATCGTCAGCAGCAGCGGCTATATCCTGACCAACAACCACGTGATCGAAGATGCCGACGAAATTGAAGTCGTGCTCAACGACAGCCGCCACACCAGCGCCAAAGTGATCGGCACCGACCCCGACAGCGATCTGGCGGTTCTGAAAATCAACCTCGACAAGCTGCCCACCATCGTACTGGGCAATTCCGACACGGCGCAGGTCGGCGACCATGTGCTGGCCATTGGCAACCCCTTCGGCGTCGGCCAGACCGTTACCGGCGGCATCATCAGCGCGCTGGGCCGCAACCAGCTCGACATCAATACCTTCGAAAACTTCATCCAGACCGACGCTGCCATCAACCCCGGCAATTCGGGTGGCGCCCTGGTCGACAGCAACGGCAACCTGCTGGGCATCAATACAGCTATCTATTCGCGCTCCGGCGGCAGCATGGGCATCGGCTTTGCCATCCCAATCAGCACCGCGCGACAGGTGCTGGACAGCCTGATCAAGGACGGCCACGTGACGCGCGGCTGGATTGGCGTGGAACCCAATGACCTGTCCCCGGAGCTGGCGGAAACCTTCGCCGTCAAAAGCAAGGACGGCGTGATCATTACCGGCGTGCTGCGCAATGGTCCCGCGGCCAAGGCAGGCATCCGCCCCGGCGACGTAATTCTGCGCATCGGCGACCAGACGGTGGCCGATGTCAGGCAACTGCTGAACGTGGTGTCGTCCTTAAAACCAGGCAACGCAGTGCACTTCACCATCGCCCGCAAGGAACAGCAGCTCGACATTGAGGTCACACCGGGCACCCGGCCCAGGCCGAAGGCGCAATAGCGCCTATGCGCGCTATCCGAGTTGTTTGCGCTATTTGCGCTGATAACGGTGTGGCGCGATCAGCGCTTCGAGAGCTTTGCGCGTAATAGGCGCACGTATTAGGCGCACGTATTAGGCGCACGTTTTAAGCGCACGTACCAAGCGCGCGTTTTAAGCGCTTTCGTCCGTCACCGGCGCCTGGGTGTGCCGGATAAATAGCAGCGCCGCCCAGATGCCCATCTCATAGAGCAGGCACATGGGTATCAGCAAGGCCACCATGGACACCGGATCGGGCGGCGTCACCAGACCGGCAATGGCGGCAGCGGCAACTACAAAATATGTGCGAAAAGACTTCAGCTGCGCCACACTGACAACGCCCATGCGCGCCAGAATAATCACCACAATCGGCACTTCAAAGGCCACGCCAAAAGCGATAAACATGGTGATGACAAAGTCCAGATAGGCCTCTATATCCGGACTGACCGCGACGGATATCGGCGACATGCGCTGAATCGCCGGGAAGGCCTGGTTGAACACCACAAAATAGCAAAACGCCGCACCGGTATAAAACAGCACCGTGCTGGCCGCCACCAGCGGCAACACCAGGCGCCGCTCATGGCGGTACAAGCCGGGCGCAACAAAGGCCCATATCTGGTACAGAATCCAGGGCAGCGCCAGCGCCAGCGCCGCCATCACTGTCACCTTGATGGGCACCAGAAACGGCGACACCACGCCCACTGCAATCATGCGTGAACCTTCGGGCAGCGAACGCACCAGCGGCATCGCCAAAAAGTCATACAGGTGCGACGGGCCGGGATAAAACACCAGCACCAGAAACGCCAGCGCAATGCCATAGACGCTGCGCAACAGGCGGTCGCGCAGCTCGATCAGGTGGTGTACGAAAGGCTGCTCAGACCCGGCGAGTTCGTCGTCGTGGGATTTATCAGTGGACATGCTCAAACCGTGGGTTGGGGCCTAGGCCTTGCGGCTGGGGCGGTGCCGGGCCACCCGCGCGGCGGCCGACTGGGCGTGGGTGCGCACACCCGCTCGAACCTTGTACCAGCGCGGTGTGGCGCCTAGTTTGAGGCGCCATTTCTTTCCGGGGTGTCGATAACTGGGTGGCGCCGGCTCTGCCTGCGGCAAGTCCTGCGTCGCCTCGGACCAGGATTTTTCAAAATCGCTGGCATGGGTCTGAATGCTGTGCTCGACGTCTCGCGCTGCGCTCTCCACGCTGTCGCGCATTTTCTTCAATGCTTCAACGTCCATGGAGCGGTTGACTTCCTCTTTCACGTCGGCCACATAGCGCCGCGCCCGCCCCAGCAGCGTACCCATGGTACGGGCCAGGCCAGGCAGGCGTTCGGGACCTATGACGATCAGTGCTATGCCGCCCACAATGGCGAGCTTGGTCACCCCAATATCAAACACGCGGGTTTATTCCAGTCAGCTTTTGGTTTTGGCTTCGACATCAATGGTGTCTTTGGCCGCCGCCGCACTGGCCGACACCTGCTGGGCCGGGGCCACTGGGGGGGCCGCTTGTGGCGTCGATTCGGTGCCGTCTTTCATGCCTTCTTTGAAACTCTTGACCGCGCCACCCAGGTCGGCGCCGATGTTCTTGAGTTTCTTGGTACCAAAGATCAAGACAATGATGACCAGAAAAATGATCAGGTGTGTAGTGGACAGTCCCATGCAATGCTCCTAACGATTGAGTTCGATTCTATTCTGCGCCTATCCGCGCAACCATGGCCGTGGGCCACCCATGACATGGAAATGCAGATGCTGTACTTCCTGCCCGCCTTCGGCGCCGGTATTGCACACCAGACGGAAACCGCCGTCCGGATAAGGATTGCAGCCCTCCTGCAAAGCCAGCTTGGGCACCAGGGCCATCATGCGGCCCAGCAGTGCTGTATGGCTGGCGTCGAGCTGCGCCATAGACGGGATATGCAGCTTGGGAATCAGCAAAAAATGCACTGGCGCCCAGGGGTGTATGTCATGAAAGGCATACAGCTCGTCGTCTTCGTAGACCGTGCGCGAAGGAATCTGTTTGGCAATGATCTTGCAAAAAATGCAGTTCGGATCGTGCGCCGGGGTGCTTGCGGTCATGTCGTTCACTTGCTCTCTGCATCACGCGCAATCGCCTTGCGCAAGGCTTTTTCCTCAATGCCACTGGTGCCTTCACGGCGCTGCAGTTCGGCAATCACGTCGGCCGGCTGCAGGCCATAGTGGGCCAGTGCAATCATGCCGTGGAACCACAGGTCGGCCATTTCGCAGACAATTTTGTGCTTGTCGCCGCCATGGTCGGCGTCTTTGGCGGCCATCACGACTTCAGTGGCCTCTTCGCCAATTTTTTTCAAAAAGGCATCCGGGCCTTTGTCCAGCAAACGCGCCACATAGCTGGCACTCGGGTCACCGCCATTGGCTGCCTTGCGGCTTTCAATCACGGCCGCCAGGCGCGCCAGTGCGTCCTGGGAAGTCATCGGGGTCGTCATGGTACGGGCCTGCTTTCTTGCGCGCTGGGTTGCGCGAATTACTTGTAAATCGACTCGGGGTCTTTCAGCACCGGGTCGGCACTGTGCCAGACGCCATCTTTCAGCACGCTGAAAAAACAGCTGTGGCGCCCGGTATGGCAGGCAATACCCGGCGTATGCCCAAGCTGGGTCACTTGCAGCAGCACCACGTCGTTGTCGCAATCAATGCGGATTTCGTGCACGGTCTGCACATGGCCGGACTCTTCGCCCTTGAACCAGAGCTTGCCGCGCGAACGGCTGAAATACACCGCACGGCCAAGCTCGGCGGTCTTTTGCAAGGCCTCGCGGTTCATCCAGGCGAACATCAGCACGTCCTTGCTGCCCTGCTCCTGCGCAATGGCGGGAACCAGGCCCTGGGCGTCCCATTTCACTTCATCTAACCAGTTCATAGCGGGGATTGTCGTTCAGATGCGCACCGGAATGCCACGCTCGGCCATACGGGCTTTGGCTTGCGCCACGGTGAATTCACCGTAGTGAAAAATACTGGCCGCCAGCACCGCATCGGCACCGCCTTGCTGCACGCCGTCGGCCAGGTGGTCAAGGGTACCAACGCCGCCCGAGGCGATCACCGGCACCGCCACCGCAGCGGCGACGGCTCGCGTCAGCTCCAGGTCGAAGCCGGACTTGGTGCCATCGCGGTCCATGCTGGTGAGCAAAATTTCCCCGGCACCCCGGCGCGCCATTTCGGCGGCCCACTGCACGGCGTCGAGGCCGACATTTTTTCGCCCGCCGTGGCTGTACACATCCCAGCCCGGGCCGATGGCGCGTCCGTCCAGCAGGCGCGCCGCATCTTCGGCACTGCGCCGCTTGGCGTCAATTGCCACCACAATGCACTGGGCGCCATATTTGTGCGAGGCGTCTTCGATCACCTGGGGGTTGGCAATCGCCGCCGAATTGAAACTGACCTTGTCGGCACCGGCATTGAGCAGGCGCCGCACATCGTCGACCACGCGCACCCCGCCGCCCACCGTGAGCGGAATAAACACCTGGGACGCCACGGCCTCGATGATGTGCAAAATCAGGTCGCGCCCATCACTGGTGGCGGTAATGTCGAGAAAAGTCAGCTCGTCAGCGCCCTGGTCGTTGTAGCGGGCGGCGATTTCCACCGGATCGCCGGCATCGCGCAATTCCACGAAATTGACACCCTTGACCACGCGCCCGCCCGTCACGTCCAGGCAGGGAATGATGCGTTTAGCGAGCACCGTGTTCAACCATTGAGTTCATCGGCGCGCTCTTGCGCTGCCTGGAAGTCCAGATCGCCGCTGTAAATGGCGCGACCACAGATCACGCCTTCGACGCCGTCGTCTTCCACCGCGCACAGGGCTTCAATGTCGGCCATATTGGACAGGCCGCCCGAAGCAATCACCGGAATCGTCAGGGCCTGCGCCAGCTTAACGGTAGCGTCGACATTGATGCCACTGAGCATGCCGTCGCGGCCGATGTCGGTATAAATAATCGATTCAACGCCGTAGTCTTCGAACTTCTTGCCGAGGTCGACCACATCGTGGCGCGTCAGCTTGCTCCAGCCGTCGGTGGCCACCTTGCCGTCGCGTGCGTCCAGACCGACGATGATGTGACCGCCAAAGGCCGTGCAGGCGTCTTGCAGGAAACCGGGGTTTTTCACCGCCGCGGTACCAATGATGACGTAGCGCAGACCGGCGTCGAGGTAGCGCTCGATGGTGTCCAGGTCGCGGATGCCGCCGCCCAGCTGCACGTCAATTTCGTTGCCGACTTCCTTCAGAATCTTGCGGATTGCCAGTTCGTTTTTCGGGTGGCCGGCAAAAGCACCATTGAGGTCCACCAGATGCAGGCGCCGCGCGCCCTTGTCGACCCAGCGACGGGCCATGACGGCGGGGTCTTCGCCAAAGGTGGTGGATTGGTCCATGTCGCCTTGTTTGAGGCGAACACAATGACCGTCTTTCAAATCAATCGCGGGAATGAGCAGCATGATGGCGAGTGTGGCCGAGGAGAAAAATCAGGGGTTCCAGTGGAGGAAATTGCGGTAGAGGGACAGTCCATGCTCCGCGCTTTTTTCCGGGTGAAACTGGGTTGCGAAAATATTATCGCGTGCAATTGCAGAGGAAAAGCGCTGCCCGTAGTCAGTTTCGCCGGCGCTGTGGCGCGCATCAGACGGTTTCGCATAGTAACTGTGCACGAAATAGAAATAGCTGCCGTCCGGCACATCGCCCCAGACCGGATGGCGCGGACCCGCGCTGTGGGTCGGCCAGACCTGGTTCCAGCCCATTTGCGGCACCTTGTAGCGGCTGCCGTCGGGCTGCAACTGACCGATCAAGTCAAACTTGCAGACATTGCCGGGAATCAGGCCCAGACAGGGGGTGTCGAGTTCTTCGCTGTGGTCGAGCAGCATCTGCATGCCGACGCACACGCCCATCAGCGGCTTGTGCGCCGCCGCGTGCATGACGGCCTCAAACATGCCGCTGTCATGCAGTTCGCGCATGCAGTCGCGCATGCCGCCCTGCCCTGGCAGCACTACCCGCTCAGCGTCCATTACTTCGCGCGCGGTGCGGGCCCAGACCACTTCCACGCCAGCGCCTGCGGCCACGTGCATGACGGCCTGCGTGACGGAGCGCAAATTTCCCATGCCGTAGTCCACGACGGCCAGCTTTTTCATGCCTGAATTCTCATGCTTCTATCGATTTTTCAGAGTGGGCGGGTTGCTTGCATGCCTGCAAAAGCGGCTAGTTTACAGCGTCCCTTTGGTCGACGGGATGGTGCCCGCGGCACGCGGGTCGCGCTCCACTGCGGCGCGCAAGGCGCGGGCGAACGCTTTGAACACGGTTTCGGCCTGGTGGTGGGCGTTTTCGCCCTTCAGGTTGTCAATGTGCAGCGTGGCAAAGGCATGGTTCACAAAGCCCTGGAAGAACTCGTGCGTCAGCTGGGTATCAAAGCTGCCGATCATTCCGCTCTTGAACGGAATCGCGCACACCAGCCCGGGACGGCCCGACAAATCGATCACCACGCGCGACAGGGCTTCATCCAGCGGCACGTAGGCGTGGCCGTAGCGGCAAATACCCTTCTTGTCGCCCAGCGCCTGGTGAAAGGCCTGGCCCAGCGTGATGCCGACATCTTCCACGGTGTGGTGGCCATCAATGTGCAAGTCGCCGTCGGCTTCGATTTCCAGATCGAACATGCCATGGCGTGCGATCTGGTCCAGCATGTGGTCAAAGAAACCGATGCCGGTCGAGAGCCGGCTTTGGCCGCTGCCGTCGAGGTTGATCTTGACGCGGATACGGGTCTCGGCGGTATTGCGCGTGACTTCGGCGTTGCGCGGCACCTGGGTGTGCGGCACTTCGGCAATGGCGTATTGGGTCATAGGACTTCCTTCAGGGCAGCAAGCAGTTGATCGTTTTCGGTCGCGCTGCCCACCGTGATGCGCAAACAGTTGGCCAGCAATGGGTGCATTTTAGAAACGTTCTTGACCAGGATGTGGCGCGCCTTCAGTCCATCAAAGACTTCGGCCGCGCGTTGCGGCGCACCGTCGATGCGCAACAGGACCATATTGGCGTCGCTCGGCCAGCTGTGCACCCCTGGCAAGGCGCTGAAAGCCTGTTGCAGGCGCTCGCGCTGGTTGCGGATGTCCGCCGCCTGGGCCGCAAACACGTCGGCGTGTTCCAGCGCAAACAGGGCGCACTCGTAGTTGAGTACGCTGATGTTGTAGGGCGGGCGCACCTTGTCGACCTGGGCAATCAGATCGGCGTGGCCGATCATGTAGCCCAAGCGCACACCGGCCAGACCGAACTTGCTCAGGGTGCGCATCAGCAACACATGGGCATGGCCGGCCGGGTCCTGCGCCATGCAGTCCAGGTAGGTGCGGCTGGAAAACGGCTGGTAGGCCTCGTCGATCACCACCAGGCTGCCGCTTTCGGCGGCCGCCTGGACCACGGCGGCCATGGCCTGTGCATCCCACAAATTGGCGGTCGGGTTGTTCGGATAGGCCAGATAAACCAGTGCTGGCTGGTGCTGGCGAATCGCCGCCACCATGGCCTGGGTATCCAGGGCGAAATCCGCCGTCAGCGGCACGCCGACAAAATCCAGCCCTTGCAACTGGGCACTCATGGCATACATGACAAAGCCTGGCAGCGGCGCCAGCACCACCGGCCGGGCACCGGTAACGGCATCGGCCGGCACGTCGCAGGCCATGGCCAGCAGATTGATCAGTTCGTCAGACCCATTGCCGAGCATGATGTCGCAGCCCGCGGGCATGCCGGCATAGGCCGCCAGTGCGGCGCGCAAGTCATTGACCCGCCCATCCGGATAGCGGTTCAGTGCTGCCGCGCCAAGGCGCTGACCGAGCGCCTGCTGCAGCGCCTCAGGCAGACGGAACGGATTTTCCATGGCGTCGAGCTTGACCATGCCGACCGAATCCTGGATCGCATAGGCGTGCATGCTCTGGACATCCTGGCGGATGCGTCGGGCAATCAGCTGCGGCAGGGAATAAGGGTTTTGGCTCATGGTTTTCTCTGACAAAGAAGGAAATTCAGGGTGCCGGACCGGCCGGCGCTAAGGCTATTTCTGCAGCCGCATCTCGGCGGCACGGGCGTGGCCCTGCAGGCCTTCGCCATAGGCCAGCGTTGCCGCAATCGGGCCCAGTACCTGGGCCCCGGCGGCACTGACCTCAATCAGGCTGCTGCGCTTCTGGAAGTCATAGACCCCGAGCGGGCTGGAGAAGCGTGCGGTACCGCTGGTGGGCAGCACATGGTTCGGGCCGGCACAGTAGTCGCCCAGCGATTCGCTGGTGTAGGCGCCCAGAAATATGGCGCCGGCGTGCTTCAGCAAGGGCTCCCAGCGGTGCGGCTCACGGCTGGAAACTTCCAGGTGTTCCGGCGCGATGCGGTTGCTGATGGCACAGGCCTCTTCCATGCTGCGCGTCAGAATCAGCGCGCCCCGGTCCTGCAGGCTTTTGGCGATGATGGCCGCGCGCGGCATGCCGGGCAACAGGCGCGACAGCGCTTCCTGCACGGCCTCGATATAGGCGGCATCCGGGCACAGCAGAATACTTTGCGCCAGTTCGTCGTGCTCGGCCTGGCTGAACAGGTCCATCGCCACCCAATCGGGCGGCGTGCTGCCATCGGCCAGCACCAGAATTTCGCTCGGGCCGGCAATCATGTCGATGCCGACACGGCCAAACACGCTGCGCTTGGCGGCAGCCACATAGGCATTGCCGGGACCGGTAATCTTGTCCACGGCGGGAATCGTTGCGGTGCCAAAAGCCAGTGCCGCCACGGCCTGCGCACCACCCACCGTGAAGGCGCGGTGCACACCGGCGACGTAGGCAGCGGCCAGCACCAGCTCATTGCGCTCGCCCTGTGTGCTGCTGGCACCACTGCCGCCGGTGGCCAGACTGCCGCGCACCGGCGTCGGCACCACCATGATGATTTCCTGCACCCCAGCCACATGCGCCGGCACCGCATTCATGATCAGGCTGGACGGATAGGCGGCCTTGCCACCTGGCACATAAATGCCAACGCGGTCCAGCGGCGTGACCTTCTGGCCCAGCAGCGAACCGTCTTGGTCGCGGTAACTCCAGCTTTCGCCGCAGGCTTTTTTCTGCGCCTCGTGGTAGCTGCGCACGCGCGCGGTGGCGTCCTGCAAGGCCTGTTGCTGGGCCTGCGGCAAACTGTCATAGGCCGCCTTGAAGTCGGCCTGGGTCAGTTCCAGCGCCGCCACGCTGGCAGCCTGCAGACCGTCAAAACGTTCGGTGTACTCGAGCACCGCCGCATCGCCACGCGCCTGCACATCGGCCAGAATGCCGTCCACGCGCTGCACGATGGCGGCGTCGGTTTCGGCCGACCAATGCTGGCGCGCCCGGAACTGGGCTTCAAAGTCGGCGTCGGAAGTGCAGAGGCGTGCAGGCGTAGCGAGCAGAGTCATGGCGAAAAAATAGTTATTGGCCGACAGCGCCGGCAAAGGCGTTAATGATGTCGCGCAGGGGCTGGGTCTTGGTCTTGAGCGCAGCCTGGTTCACCACCAGGCGCGAGCTGATGTCCATGATGCGTTCCACTTCCACCAACTGGTTGGCCTTCAGCGTATTGCCGGTGGAGACCAGATCGACGATAGCGTCGGCCAGACCGACCAGCGGCGCCAGCTCCATCGAGCCATACAGCTTGATCAGGTCAACGTGCACCCCCTTGGAGGCAAAAAACTCGCGCGCGATGGCGACGTATTTGGTGGCCACGCGCAAGCGCGAACCCTGGCGCACGGCGCTGGCGTAGTCGAAATCGGCACGCACGGCGACGCTGATGCGGCACTTGGCAATCTGCAGATCCAGCGGCTGGTACAGGCCCTGGTTGCCATGCTCCAGCAGGGTGTCCCTGCCGGTGATGCCCAGGTCGGCGCCGCCATATTGCACATAAGTGGGCACGTCGGTGGCGCGCACCACCAGCACACGCACATGGGGCTGGTTGGTAGCCAAAATCAGCTTGCGCGATTTTTCCGGGTCGTCGAGCACCACAATGCCAGCGGCTTTCAGCAGCGGCAGGGTTTCTTCAAAAATGCGTCCCTTGGACAGGGCCAGAGTAATGGATTGGTTCATTTGACTCGCTCAATATCGGCACCGATGCCACGCAATTTGGACTCCATCTGATCGTAGCCACGGTCCAGGTGGTAAATCCGGTCGACCAGGGTTTCGCCCTGCGCCACCAGGCCGGCAATCACCAGGCTGGCCGAGGCGCGCAGGTCGGTTGCCATCACGCTGGCGCCGGAGAGCTGCTGGCCCCCTTCGATCACCGACACCTTGCCGTCAATCTGGATGTGCGCGCCCAGGCGCACCAGCTCATTGACGTGCATGAAGCGGTTTTCAAAAATCGTTTCCGTGACCTTGGAAACCCCCTGCGCAATGCAATTCAGCGCCATGAACTGGGCCTGCATATCGGTCGGGAAGCCCGGGTATTCGGTGGTGCGAAAGCTTTGTGCCTTCAGCTGCCCCTGGGACTGCACGGCAATGCCGTCGTCCAGTGCGGTAACGCTGGCGCCAGCGTCGCGCAGCTTGTCGATCACGGCGTCGAGGTGGTCGGCACGCGCATGTTTCAAGGTCACCGCGCCGCCGGTGGCTGCCACCGCGCACAGAAAGGTACCAGCTTCAATCCGGTCCGCCACCACCTGGTGCGTGCAGCCGTGCAGGCTTGGCACGCCCTGGATGCGAATGCGGCTGCTGCCGTGGCCTTCGATGCGGGCACCCATTTTGATCAGCATTTCGGCCAGATCGACAATTTCGGGCTCCTGGGCCGCGTTTTCCAGCACGGTTTCGCCTTCCGCCAGCGCGGCGGCCATCAGGAAATTTTCCGTGCCGGTCACCGTCACCATGTCCGTGGCGATGCGTGCCCCCTTGAGGCGTGTGCGCCCGGGCAGGAGTTTGGCCACCATATAGCCGTGCTCGACCACAATTTCGGCACCCATGGCACTCAGGCCCTTGATGTGCTGGTCTACCGGCCGCGAGCCAATTGCGCAGCCCCCCGGTAGCGAAACCTTGGCGTGGCCAAAGCGCGCCAGCAGCGGACCCAGCGCCAGCACCGACGCGCGCATGGTCTTGACCAGTTCGTACGGCGCTTCCGGCTTGTCCAGCGCACTGGCGTCCAGACGCACGGTGTGGCCCTCTTCGACCTCGGCCTGCACGCCCATGTTGCGAATCAGCTTGAGCATGGTGCTGACGTCCTGCAGGCGCGGGACGTTGGTCAGCGTGACCGCATCCTGCGTCAACAAGGCGGCGCAGAGTTCCGGCAGCGCCGCATTCTTGGCGCCGGAAATCAGCACTTCGCCCTGCAGAGCGCGGCCGCCACGTATCAGTAATTTGTCCATCGTTATCCGTGTTTGTTGCTTAGGGTAGCCATGCAGCGCCGACTCAGGCCGGCTGCGCTGGCAGTTGTGCCCATTCGGCCGGGGTGTAGGTCTTGATCGACAGGGCATGCACTTCGTCGGTCTGCATGCGCGCGCCCATGGTGGCGTACACCATCTGGTGGCGCTGGATCGCGCGCTTGCCTTCGAAAGCGCTCGAGACCACGGTGGCATACCAGTGGCGTCCGTCGCCCTCCAGGGTGCAATGGCTGCAAGGCAGACCGGAGGTGATCAGGGTTTGGATGTCGTCTGCGGTCATGGGAATGGCAATGCCTTGGGCTGAAAATAATTTAACTACGGAGCTTGTAGCCGCTGCGCAGCAACTGCAAGCCAATCAGACTGACCACCAGCAAGGTGCCACCGACCACCGACAGACTGAGCCAGGGCGACACGTCGCTAACACCGAAAAATCCGTAGCGAAAACCATCAATCATGTAGAAGAACGGATTGAAATGGCTGACGCCCTGCCAGAACGGCGGCAGGGAATGGATCGAGTAGAAAACACCGCTGAGAAAAGTCATGGGCATGACGACAAAGTTCTGGAACGCCGCGAGCTGATCAAATTTTTCCGCCCACAAACCGGCAATCAGACCCAGGGTGCCCATCAGCGCAGCGCCCATCAGGGCAAACAGCACAATCCACAGCGGCGCCACAAAACTGATGCTGGTAAAAAAGGCCGACACGGCAAACACGCCGGCGCCCACAATCACGCCACGCACCACCGAGGCGCCGACATAGGCAATGAACCAGTGCAGGTAATTCAGCGGCGTCAGCAGCAGAAACACCAGGTTGCCCATCACCTTGCTCATGATCAACGAGGAAGAGCTGTTGGCAAAAGCGTTCTGCAACAGACTCATCATGGCCAGGCCCGGCACCAGGAAAGCGGTGTAGCTGATCTGGTTGTAGACCTTGACGTGGTCTTCCAGCGCGTGGCCAAAAATCAGCAGGTACAGCATGGCGGTCAGCACCGGACCGGCGATGGTCTGGAACGCCACTTTCCAGAAACGCAGGGTTTCCTTGTAGAGCAGGGTTTGCCAGCCGTTCATGCCACCACCTCCGGCGCCACGCTGCGCACCGGGTCGCGGTGGCGCGTCATGACCTCAAGGAACACGTCTTCCAGATCGGCCTTGCGGATTTCCACGTCATGCGCCAGCAAACCGGCCTCGCGCACGGCGCCCAGATAGCGCTCCACCGCCAGCGCGTCGTGCGCCGGGAACTGCACAATGCGTCCGGTGACGCGTGCCTGCACGGCGAGTTCGGCCGGCAGTTCGCCGTCGAGTTTGAAGCGCAGCACGTTGCCGGAGGCAGCCTTGAGCAGGTCGCTGGTCTTGTCCAGCGCCACAATGCGGCCGCTCTTGAGCATGGCGACACGGCCACACAGGGCTTCGGCTTCTTCCAGGTAATGGGTTGTCAACATGACGGTATGGCCCTGCTTGTTGAGTTTGGCAATGAATTGCCACAAGGTCTGGCGCAACTCCACGTCGACACCGGCCGTCGGCTCGTCCAGCACGATCACCGGCGGCTTGTGCACCAGCGCCTGCGCCACCAGCACCCGGCGCTTCATGCCGCCGGAGAGCTGGCGCATATTGGCCTCGGCCTTGTCGGCCAGCCCGAGGCTTTCGAGCAGCTCGTCGATCCAGGCATTGTTGTTCTTGACGCCAAAGTAGCCGGACTGGATGCGCAACAGTTCGCGCACATTGAAAAATGGGTCAAACACCAGCTCTTGTGGCACCACGCCGAGCTTGCGCCGGGCTGCGGCGTAGTCGGTCTGCACATCGCTGCCGAGCACGCTGACGCGCCCGCCGCTGGGCTTGGATAGCCCGGCCAGCACACTGATCAAGGTGGTTTTTCCAGCCCCATTGGGCCCCAGCAGACCAAAGAACTCACCCTCTTCGATGTCCAGCGAGACACCGTCAAGGGCCAGGAAGGTGGCCGGGGTCGAAGGACTGGAGGAAGACTGGCTCTTGGCGCCTTTGGGAGACGGATAAGCCTTGGAAATGGTTTGAAAAGATATAGCGGGCATGGGAGTCCGCCATTTTACGCGCCTGGAAGCTTAAATGCCGGGCAGCAGCTGCTCAATTCCATAGAGGGCCGCCAGATCGCGCAGGCGCTGCGGCAAGCCTTGCACCGCAAAGCGCTTGCCGGCACGTGCACACTCGCGCCGCACCGCCAGCAAAACCGCCAGCGCCGAGGAGTCAAAGCTGTTGAGCTGGGCGCCACTCACCACCACCTGCGGTTCGGCGGCACTGCGCACGTCCAGCGTCAATTGGTCCAGGCAGTCTTTGGCCTGGGTCTGTGTCAGGATGGCGGGCAGGCTCAGCATAGGTATCACCCCTTCTTCGCGGCCGCGTTGGCCTTGTTGCGTTCAGCCAGGGAGGAAATCAGACCGTCCAGGCCCTTGGCATTGATTTCAGCAGCAAACTGGCTCTTGTAGGTTTCCACCAGCCAGACACCCAGCACGTTCAGGTTGTAAATTTTCCAGCCCGGACCCTGCCCTGGCGTTTTTACCAGGCGGTAGTCGAGCTGAATCGGATCGCCACTGCCCTTGACTTCGGAGCGCACCACGACTTCCTTGTCATCAGAACTGGCACGAAAGGGCTTCATCACCACGCTCTGGTCGCTCACCTGGGCCAGCGCACCGGCGTAGGTGCGCACCAGCAGAATCTTGAATTCGTCCTGCAGGCGCTTTTGCTGCTCGGGCGTAGCCTGACGCCAGGCCGGCCCAACCGCCGAGGCGGTCATGCGCTGGAAGTCGACATTGGGAAGAATGCGCGTGTCCACCAGGGTCACGATGCGCGCCATGTCACCGGAACGCATGGCTTTGTCGCTCTTGATGGTGTCCAGCACTTCCGTCGACAAGCGCTTGACGAAAGCATCGGGTGCTTCGTCATCGGCATGCGCCAGCAGCGCGCCGCCCAAGCCGCCGACCAGGGCAAAACCACAAACCAACTTGCGCAAAAAATCTCTTTTCATACTCGCTTCACCATCGAAAAACATAAACGCCATTATGTACGTATCACCTGCCGCCCATATAGCTCTTGCGTAAACCCTTGTCGCAACGCGTTACTCGGGCGCGTCCTCTTCCGGCGGATTGCCGTCGTATTGCCGATTGCGCTGGCGCTGAAAATAACCGTCGCGTACAAACGAATACTTGTCCAGCGCGGCGCCTTCCAGCACGTCACTGGCGCCCAGCAAATTGGCACGTTTGTCGACAAACTTCAACACCGTAGCCGTGTTCTGTGCGTCGGTGGTGCCGCCCAGCTGATAACTCGGGTCGCCGGTGAAGTCCACCGGCAGCGCCGCTACTTCACGCAGGGTATAGGGGCCGAGCACCGGCAATACCACATATGGGCCTGCCGGCACGCCCCAGCGGCCCAGGGTCAGCCCGAAATCGGCGGTGTGGCGATCGATGTTCAAGTCGCTGGCGATGTCAATCAAGCCCAGCAGTCCCAGCGTGCTGTTGATCATCACCCGGCCAACGCTGTCACTGAAATCCTGGCCGCGCCCCTGTGCCGCGGTATTGACCACCGACCAGACATCTTGCAGGTTGTTGAAGAAATTGGTGACGCCTTTGCGAACCCAACGTGGCGTCACGGTCTGGTAAGCGGTGGCCGTGGGTTTCACGATGGCCGTATCCAGCGCATCATTGAAGCCAAACATGGCACGGTTGAAAGACTCCATCGGGTCGCGCGGGTCGCTGGCTTGTCCGCCCGGAACCGTGGCACACGCTTGCAGACCGGCCAGCACGCACACTGCCAGGCAGCGTTTGAGCCAGACCGGGCTCATGGTTTGGCTTTGCCCGCAGAAGGACCGTCGGCGGCCTTGCTGTACAGGAACTGGCTGATCAGGTTTTCCAGCACCACTGCCGATTGGGTCGTGCTGATGGTGTCGCCAGCGGCCAGATTGGCCGGATCGGCTCCGGCTTCAATGCCCACATATTGCTCACCCAGCAAGCCGCTGGTGAGAATTTTCAGCGAACTGTCCTTGGGAAAGCTGTAGCGCTGATCCATGGAAAGTCCGACCCGGGCCTGGAACGACTTGTCATCAAAGTCAATGAACGCCACCCGACCGACCACCACCCCACTGCTGCGCACTGCCGCCTTGGGCTTGAGGCCGCCAATATTGTCAAACTTGGCCGTCACCAGGTAACCCTTGTCGGTGCTGATGGACAGCAGATTGGCCGACTGCAGCGCCAGAAACACCAACGCCAAACCACCCAGCATGACAAACAAACCCACCCATACATCCGTCTTGGAACGTTGCATTGCTTTCCCCCTAAATACTGAACATCATTGCCGTCAATACAAAATCCAGGCCGAGCACTGTCAGCGAGGCCATGACGACGGTACGTGTAGTGGCCAGCGCCACGCCTTCCGGCGTTGGCTGGGCCTCGAAACCTTGCAGCAAGGCAATAAAACTGACGGCGAAGCCAAACACCACGCTTTTGATAGCGCCATTGCCAACGTCCTGCCAGACATCGACACCGCTTTGCATCTGGCTCCAGAAGGCGCCCGAATCGATGCCGATCATCTTCACCCCAACCACCCAGCCGCCCATCACGCCCACCGCGCTGAACACAGCGGCCAGCAAAGGCATGGCAATTACGGCGGCCCAGAAGCGCGGCGCCAGAATCCGCTGCACCGGGTCCACCGCCATCATTTCCATGGCGCTGAGTTGCTCACCGGCTTTCATCAAACCAATTTCTGCGGTCAGCGAGGTGCCGGCGCGACCGGCAAACAGCAATGCCGTCAACACCGGACCGAACTCGCGCACCAGGCTCAGGCTGATCAGCATGCCGACCGAATCCGCCGCCCCAAATCGCTGCAGGCCGTAGTAATACTGCAGGCCCATGACGAAGCCGACAAAGGTGCCGGACACCGCAATGATGGCCAGCGAGTAATTGCCCATGAAATGGATCTGGTCACGCAGCAGCACCGGGCGCCGCAAGGTGGCGCCAAGCGACCAGATCAGGCGCAACAACAAACGCGCCGCAAAGCCCATATCGACCAGCTTGCGGCGCACCGCATAGCCGATTTCGGCGGGATGGAAAAAACTCATGCCGTGGTCTCCACCGAAAAATCATCCGCAATTTCTGCTGCCGGGTAATGGAAACGCACCGGACCTTCCGGCAGGGCATTGACAAACTGGTGCACCAGCGGGTTGTCGCTGTGGCGCACTTCTTCGGGCGTGCCCTGCGCGGCAATCTTGCCGTTGGCCAAAATGATGACCTGGTCGGCAATGTGAAAGGTTTCGTCCAGATCGTGCGACACGATGATGCTGGTCAGGCCCATGGCATCGTTCAGGTGGCGGATCATGCGCGCCGCTGTGCCCAGGGAAATCGGGTCCAGGCCGGCGAAGGGTTCGTCGTACATCACCAGTTCCGGGTCGAGTGCGATGGCCCGGGCCAGCGCCACCCGGCGTGCCATGCCGCCGGAAATTTCGGACGGCATCAGGTCACGCGCGCCGCGCAGGCCAACCGCATTGAGCTTCATCAGCACCACATCGCGCACCATGGCTTCCGACAGCGTGGTGTGCTCGCGCAAAGGGAAGGCGACGTTGTCAAACACGCTCTGGTCGGTGAACAGGGCACCAAACTGAAACAACATGCCCATGCGTCGCCGCGCCAGGTACAGCGCACTGCGGTCCATGTGGCCGACATCGATTTCCGCGCCACCGGTCGGCGGCGCATGCAATAACACCCGCCCCTGCTGGGCGACATACTGACCGCCAATCAGGCGCATGACGGTGGTTTTGCCACCGCCGGAGGCGCCCATCAGGGCCGTGACTTTGCCGCGCGGAATGGTAAATGACACGTCGTCCAGGATCGGACGCGTGCCATACGCAAAGTGAACGCGGTCAAAAGTGACCAGAGCAGAAGATGAAGTGGGTTCCATATCAATGCAGACACCGCCAAGCGGACGGCCTGCGGATGATAAGGGATAAGCCTGATGTCAACGCGGCAGGTTGCTGCTACCCATCAAAAACTCGTCCACTGCGCGGGCCGCCTGGCGTCCCTCACGGATCGCCCAGACCACCAGACTCTGGCCGCGGCGCATGTCACCGGCAGCAAACACTTTGGCCACATTGGTCGCGTAGGCGGCCGCGGTTTCGGTGACTGCCTTGGCATTGCCACGCGCGTCCTTGTCCACACCAAAGGCTTCCAGCACGGTGGCGACCGGGTTCACAAAACCCATGGCCAGCAGTACCAGATCGGCCTTGAAGACTTTTTCGGAACCGGCGACTTCGACCATCTTGCCGCCCTTCCACTCGACCTGCACCGTCTTCAGGCCGGTGACCTTGCCTTTTTCGCCGATGAATTCTTTGGTGGAAATGGCAAACACGCGCTCGCAACCCTCGTCATGGCTGGAGCTGGTGCGCATTTTCAGCGGCCAGTAGGGCCAGGTCAGGGGACGGTTTTCTTCTTCGGGCGGCTGCGGCATGACTTCAAACTGGGTCACGCTGACGGCGCCATGGCGGTTGCTGGTGCCGACACAGTCGGAACCGGTATCGCCACCACCGATCACAATCACATGCTTGCCATCGGCGCGCAACTGGCCCTTGAGCTTGTCGCCGGCGTTGACCTTGTTCTGCTGCGGCAGGAATTCCATGGCGAAGTGAATACCATCGAGCTCGCGCCCGGGTACCGGCAGATCGCGTGACTGCTCGGAACCGCCGGTCAGCACCACGGCGTCAAAGTCCTGCTGCAGCTGTTCGGCGGAGATGGTTTCCTTGGACCAGTTGGTGACCTTGGAATCTTTCGGCATGGCGCCAATCAGCACGCCGGTGCGAATCGTCACACCTTCGGCCTGCAGTTGTTGCACGCGCCGGTCGATGTGCGATTTGTCGAGCTTGAAGTCAGGAATGCCATAGCGCAGCAGTCCACCGACACGGTCATTCTTCTCAAACAGGGTTACGGCATGGCCGGCGCGCGCCAGCTGCTGGGCCGCTGCCAGGCCGGCCGGGCCGGCACCAACCACGGCTACCTTTTTGCCGGTCTGGGTCGCAGCGGGTTGCGCCACAATCCAGCCTTCGCTCCAGGCGCGGTCAATGATGGCGTGCTCAATCGACTTGATGCCGACCGCTTCGCCATTCACGTTCAGGGTGCAGGCGGCTTCGCAGGGTGCCGGGCAGATGCGGCCGGTGAACTCCGGAAAGTTGTTGGTGCTGTGCAGCGTGTCGATGGCCAGCTTCCAGTCAGCGCGGTACACCAGATCGTTGAAATCCGGAATGATGTTGTTGATCGGGCAACCGTTGTTGCAAAACGGCGTGCCACAGTCCATGCAACGCGCGGCCTGCTTGCTGGCTTGTGCGTCGTCCAGACCGACCACAAACTCTTTGTAATTCTTCAAGCGCTCGGCAACCGGCTTGTAGCCTTCCTCGATGCGCTCAAACTCCATAAATCCAGTGACTTTTCCCATGATGCTTGTCCTTGTTCGTTAGTGCCTGGGGCCTTATTTGGCGGCCACGGTGCCGCTCTTGCGAGGCGCCGGTGCTGCCGCTTTGGCGAGCGCCGCCTGTTGTGTCTTGCGGGCATAGATTTCACCCAAGGCGCGCTGGTATTCGGTGGGGAATACCTTGACGAACTTGGCACGCGAAGCTTCCCATTGGTCAAGCAGATCGCGCGCACGCTTGCTGCCAGTCCAGCGGTGGTGGTCTTCCAGCAGTTTGCGCAATTGCGCTTCGTCGCTCTCACCCCGGTGCCAGACGCCCTTGTCCAGCGTGGCTTCCTGTTCAGCGGCCGACAGCACCTTGTTGAGGCTGACCATGGCGGTGTTGCAACGGCTGGCGAACTGGCCGTCTTCGTCGTAGACGTAGGCAATGCCGCCGCTCATGCCGGCGGCGAAATTGCGTCCGGTTTTGCCCAGCACCACCACGGTGCCGCCGGTCATGTATTCACAACCGTGGTCGCCGGTGCCTTCAACCACTGCCGTGGCACCGGACAGGCGCACAGCGAAACGCTCGCCGGCGACGCCGCTGAAGAAGGCCTCACCGGTGGTGGCACCGTACATCACGGTGTTGCCGACGATGGTGTTGTTGATGGAGGCACCGCGGAAGTCGATGCTCGGACGCACCACCACCCGGCCGCCACTCAGGCCCTTGCCGGTGTAGTCATTGGCGTCGCCAATCAGGTACAGCGTGATACCGCGCGTCAGGAAGGCACCGAAGGACTGGCCGCCGGTTCCTTCGAGCTGGATGCGGATGGTGTCATCCGGCAAACCTTCGGGGTGCACCGCAGTGACCGCGCCGGACAGCATGGCGCCAACGGAACGGTTGACGTTGCGCGCCATTTCCATGAACTGCACGCGTTCGCCACGGTCGATCGCGGCACGGCTCTTGGCAATCAGCACATTGTCGAGCGCCTTTTCCAGGCCATGGTCCTGTTCCAGGGTCTGAAAACGTGGCACATCGTCCGGCACCTGCGGCTGGGCAAACAGGCGGCTGAAATCGAGACCGGCCGACTTCCAGTGCGCGATGCCCTTGCGGGTGTCGAGCAGGTCGGCACGGCCGATCAGGTCGTCAAACTTGCGGATGCCAAGCTGGGCCATGATCTGGCGCGCTTCTTCGGCAATAAAGAAGAAATAGTTGACCACGTGCTCGGGCTTGCCGGAGAACTTCTGGCGCAACACCGGGTCTTGCGTCGCCACGCCGACCGGGCAGGTGTTGAGGTGGCACTTGCGCATCATGATGCAGCCTTCAACCACCAGCGGAGCGGTGGCGAAGCCGAATTCGTCGGCTCCCAGCAGGGCACCGATAACTACGTCGCGACCGGTCTTCATCTGGCCGTCGGCCTGCACCCGGATGCGGCTGCGCAGCCGGTTCAGCACCAAAGTCTGCTGGGTTTCGGCCAGGCCGATTTCCCACGGGCTGCCCGCGTGCTTGATGGAGGACCAGGGCGAGGCACCGGTGCCGCCGTCATGGCCGGCGATCACCACGTGGTCGCTCTTGCACTTGGCGACACCTGCGGCAATCGTGCCGACGCCGATTTCCGACACCAGCTTGACGCTGATGCTGGAATGTGGCGCCACGTTCTTCAGGTCGTGGATCAGCTGGGCCAGGTCTTCGATCGAGTAGATGTCGTGGTGCGGCGGGGGCGAAATCAGGCCCACGCCCGGCACGCTGTGGCGCAGGCGACCGATGTAATCCGAGACCTTGCCGCCGGGCAGCTGACCGCCCTCGCCCGGCTTGGCACCTTGCGCCATCTTGATCTGAATCTGGTCCGCGCTGTACAGGTATTCGGCGGTGACACCAAAGCGTCCCGAGGCCACCTGCTTAATGCGCGAACGCAGCGAGTCACCGGCTTCCAGGTTCATGTCGACTTCAACCACATCGGCGCCGATCACGCTCTTGAGGGTATCGCCCTGCTTGATTGGAATGCCCTTGAGTTCGTTGCGATAGCGCGCCGGATCTTCACCTCCTTCACCGGTGTTGCTCTTGCCGCCAATGCGGTTCATGGCCACCGCCAGCGTGGCGTGGGCTTCGGTAGAAATGGAACCCAGCGACATCGCGCCCGTGGCAAAGCGCTTGACGATTTCCTTGGCCGATTCGACTTCGTCGACCGGAATCGCCTTGGCCGGATCAATCTTGAACTCGAACAGGCCGCGCAGCGTCAGCTGGCGCTTGGACTGGTCGTTGATGATCTGGGCGTATTCCTTGTAGGTGTTCCAGTTGTTGGCACGGGTGCTGTGCTGCAGCTTGGCGATTGCGTCCGGCGTCCACATGTGCTCTTCACCACGGGCGCGCCAGGCGTATTCGCCACCAGCGTCGAGCGCGTTGGCCAGCACCGGGCTGCTGCCGAATGCATCGCGGTGCATGCGGATGGCTTCCTCGGCCACTTCAAACACGCCGATGCCTTCGACGCGGCTGGGCGTACCGGTGAAATACTTGGCGATGGTGGCGCTGGACAGGCCGATGGCCTCGAACAGCTGAGCACCACAGTAGCTCATGTAGGTGCTCACGCCCATCTTGGACATGATCTTGGACAGGCCTTTGCCGATCGCCTTGGTGTAGTTGTAGATCGCCTTCTCGGCGCTCAGGTCGCCCGGCAGGTCTTTGTGCATGCTGGCCAAGGTTTCCATCGCCAGGTAGGGGTGCACGGCTTCGGCACCAAAACCGGCCAACACGGCAAAGTGGTGCACTTCGCGGGCGGTACCGGTTTCCACCACCAGACCGGCCGAGGTGCGCAAGCCGCCCTTGACCAGATGCTGGTGAATGGCGGACAAGGCCAGCAGCGCCGGAATGGCGACCTGCTCGGCACTGATGCCGCGGTCACTGATGATCAGGATGTTGTTGCCGCTCTTGATGGCGTCCACCGCTTCGGCGCACAAGGACGCCAGCTTGGCTTCCACGCCCTGGCGGCCCCAGGCCAATGGATAGGTAATGTCCAGCGTGTGGCTGCGGAACTTGCCCTGGGTGTGGGTTTCAATGTCGCGCAGCTTGGCAATGTCGGCAAAGTCCAACACCGGCTGGCTGACTTCGAGCCGCATCGGCGGGTTGACCTGGTTGATGTCGAGCAGGTTCGGCTTCGGGCCGATGAAGGACACCAGCGACATCACGATGGCTTCGCGGATCGGGTCAATCGGCGGGTTGGTCACCTGGGCGAACAACTGCTTGAAGTAGTTGTACAGCGGCTTGTTCTTGTCGCTCAACACGGCCAGCGGGCTGTCGTTGCCCATGGAGCCGAGGGCTTCTTCGCCGTTCACGGCCATCGGCGCAATCAGGAACTTGACATCTTCCTGGGTGAAGCCAAAGGCCTGCTGGCGGTCCAGCAAGCTGGCCACGTCGGTCACGCGCTTGGGTTCGACACCGGCAACCACGGCGGACATGCCGCCTTCGACACGGCGCTCGGAAAACTCGACGTCGTCGAGCTTGATGCGCAGGTTTTCAATCCACTGCTTGTAGGGCTTGCTGTTGGCCAGGCCGGCCTTGAGCTCTTCGTCGTCAATCATGCGGCCCTGTTCCAGGTCGATCAGGAACATCTTGCCGGGCTGCAGGCGCCATTTGCGCACAATCTTGTTTTCCGGCACCGGCAACACGCCGGACTCGGAACCCATGATCACCAGGTCGTCATCGGTGATGCAGTAACGCGAGGGACGCAGGCCATTGCGGTCCAGCGTGGCGCCGATTTGGCGACCGTCGGTGAACACGATGGAGGCCGGGCCGTCCCAGGGTTCCATCATGGCAGCGTGGTATTCGTAGAAGGCCTTGCGCCGGGTGTCCATGGTGGTGTGCTGTTCCCAGGGTTCGGGAATCATCATCATCACGGCCTGGCTGATCGGGTAACCGGCCATGGTCAGCAGTTCCAGGCAGTTGTCGAAAGTAGCGGTGTCGGACTGGTCGGCAAAGCTGATCGGGTAGAGCTTTTGCAGATCGGCGCCCAGCACCGGGGACGACATCACGCCTTCGCGCGCCTTCATCCAGTTGTAGTTGCCCTTGACGGTGTTGATTTCGCCGTTGTGCGCAACATAGCGGTACGGGTGCGCCAGCGGCCACTCAGGGAAGGTGTTGGTGGAGAAGCGCTGGTGCACCAGGCCCAGTGCCGAAACGCAGCGCGTATCTTCCAGGTCCTTGAAATAGACGCCCACCTGGTCTGCCAGCAGCAGCCCTTTGTACACCACGGTACGGCTGGACATGCTGGGCACGTAGTATTCCTTGCTGTGCTTCAGGCGCAGGTTCTGGATCGCCTTGCTGGCGGTCTTGCGGATCACGTACAGCTTGCGCTCCAACGCGTCCTGCACGATCACGTCGTTGCCGCGGCCAATGAAGACCTGGCGCAGGATAGGCTCCTTGATGCGCACGGTTGGCGACATGGGCATGTCGCGGTTCACCGGCACATCGCGCCAGCCCAGCAGCACCTGGCCTTCGGCCTTGATGGCGCGTTCCATTTCCTGCTCGCAGGCCAGCCGCGAGGCGTGCTCCTTGGGCAGGAAGATCATGCCGACGCCATATTCGCCCGGCGGCGGCAGAGTCACGCCCTGGGCCTGCATTTCTTCGCGGTACAGCGCGTCCGGCAGCTGAATCAGGATACCGGCGCCGTCGCCCATGAGCTTGTCGGCACCCACGGCACCCCGGTGGTCCAGGTTTTCAAGAATCTTGAGCGCATTCTTGACGATGGAGTGGCTTTTTTCGCCGCGGATATGGGCCACGAAGCCGACGCCGCAGGCGTCATGCTCCTGCGCAGATGAATACAGTCCGTGATCCTGAAGATGTTTGATTTCTGTAGCCCGAGTCATGGCCCACTCCTGAAAATTACATTGAAGCAAGAGGATACTGCAATGCAACAAGAGTGCCAAGAAAATTAAACGGGGTCAGAACCCATTTTAAATATCAAATGTCCAGCAGATTTATAAATGGGGACACATCAAATGCACTCAGGATGCAGCAGGATTTGCGTCGCGCGGACGCCGCCCGGCACTGAGTTTGCTCAGTCGGCGCTCAGTGACTTTCTGCAATTCGGCCAAAAAATGGGGCTCACCCAAGGCCCAGCCTTTGAGCGTGGCATCGGTCAGCAAGCCGTGCTGCGCGGCGCTGCCACCGGCCTGGATCAGCTCACCATAATGGGCTTCGCGGGCAAACGGCGTATTGCCCAGCCCCCAATACAGTGCATGCGGCGTCACAATGCGGTCGGTTTTGCGCCCAATATAGTGCTGGTGGCTGGACCAGCGGTAGTCTGCGGCCTGGGCCACCTGGCCACTGCGCACCGGGTTCAGGTCGATGTAGACCATGCAGGGCAGCAGATATTTGTCGGCCTGCAGGATGGTCGAGCGATAGCGCCCTTCCCACAAGGTGCCGCTGCGGCCGCTGGCGTGGTTGTAGTAACGCACATAACTGCGCCCCAGCGACTGCAGCAGCTGCGCCAGCCCGGTGCCGTCGGACGGCGTAGCGAGCAAGTGAAAATGGTTTTCCATCAGCACATAGGCATGCACTGCAACGTCAAACTTGCGCGCATTTTCAAACAGCAGATCGCACAGAAACTGGTAATCGGCCGGCTGTGAAAATATCGCCTGGCCGTTGTTGCCGCGCTGGATCACGTGGTGCGCCAGCCCTGCAACCGTGAGTCGGGGAAGTCGCGCCATAGCGGATAACTGCGCTGCGCCCGAACTTAGATTCGGTTTTGCGGCAACTGGTAGTGCTCTGGCCCCATCAGGTCCACGCCGCAGGCGAGCTTGTCCAGCCAGTTGAAGAACTCGCCAATGGCCGGCCCCCGCAAGGGCGAGCCATGCTGCGGCACCAGCATGGAAATCTCCAGGCTACGCACCATGCGCAGCCAGAGTTTCAGAATTTTGTTGCTGACCATATAGCGCTGGTGGAACGGCACCATGCCGGCCGGCATCGGATTCAGGCTGTCGAGCGGACTGGCTGCCTCGGCACCGTGCACCAAAGACACACCCAAATCACCGGTGAACAGAATTTTGCTGATCGGGTCATAGAAATGGAAATTGCCTTCCGAGTGCATGAAGTGCGCCGGTAGCAGCCACAGCTCGGTCTGGCCAAACTTCAGCCGCCCGCCCTGGTCTGGCACGCTGACGATGCGGTCATCGGTTTTGCCGAGCTTGCAAAAGTGCGGCGCAAAGCGTGCCCACAGAGAAGAGATCACCAGCTTGGCCGGGGTCGAACTCATCCAGCGGTCCAGCGAGGCAATGATGTCGGGGTCGGCGTGGGAGGCGATCACATAATCGAGCCGGCTGGGCGCAATATATTTGCGCATCGTCAGACTGAGCTCGTTGTATGTCATGTTGCCGCCCGGATCGATGACCACCCCTTCACCGTTGTTCACCAGCAAAAACTGGTTGGCTTGCACCGCTTCTGCTTCTTCGGACACCAGGTCCGTGAACATGATGCAACAGTGCTGGGAATCTTTGTAAAGTTCAATCGACATGGAGTGGGCCCAATCAGGCGGGCAGGCAGGCACCCTCCACCATCGGAGGGTGGTCCATTATCACTGGTTTACCTGATTTACCGGATTCGCAGGATTGACCGAATTCATCGGCGTGGCGGGCACGACCTTGGGTGCCTTGGTAATCCGCACTTTGCCACCCGAAGTCACCAGAATCACCGCATCGCCAGGCTCCAGCGCCTGCGAGCCTTTGGCCTGCACAATGGCGCGGCGCTGGCCGTTGGCCAATTGCACCAGCACTTCCACCGCTTCTTCCCGGGTGGACATGCGCTCGATGGCATTGCCCGCTGCGGCACCGGCAACTCCGGCCAGCAGGCCCAGCACCTGGCCTTCACGGTTCACGCCACTGGCGGCCGAACCACCCACTGCGCCAACCACGCCACCCACCACGGCACCGACGCCGG
Organism: uncultured beta proteobacterium; assembly: GCA_903897925.1. Classification (GTDB taxonomy): domain Bacteria; phylum Pseudomonadota; class Gammaproteobacteria; order Burkholderiales; family Burkholderiaceae_C; genus Allorhodoferax. The sequence goes on from CAIUDG010000132.1 coordinate 32,628, forward strand.
ACTGGCTGCCATCCACCGTGACGGTACGCACCGACAGCACCACGGCGTCTTCCACCACCGCCATGCGCTGGGTATCGCCGCGCTGGATCACGTCCGGGCTGCTGCTGGCACAGGCCGACAGCAGTACCACCAGGGCCGCACTCATACCAGTAGTCAAAATTTTCTTCATCGCTCACTCCAATTCGCTGCAAATAGTAAAACACCGTGCGGAATCGACTCACTCCGCCCCGAACTCGGCATTGTCCCGCAGAAATGTAAAGCGGGTATCAAGCAACTCGCCAATGCCGAACTCTGCCACGATGGCTTGCAGGCGCTGTTGCGCGCCGCGCTTGCGTTGCCCGGTGTAGCGCGCCAGGATCAGCTCGTTCTTCATGCTGTGCTCCCAGCCCACCAGCTCGGTGACCGTGACCTGGTAACCACAGGCCTCCAGGTACAGGCAACGCAGCACATTGGTGATCTGGCTACCTAGTTCGCGCGTATGCAGCGGATGGCGCCAGAGTTCGGCCAGCGGCGTGCGTGCCAGACTCAGGGCTTTGCCCTGGTTCAGACAACGCGCCACCTCGGCCTGGCAGCAGGGCACCAGCACAAAGGCGCGGGCCTTTTTTTGCAGACCAAAGGCAATCGCATCGTCGGTGGCGGTATCGCAGGCATGCAATGCCGTCACCACGTCGATCTGAGCCGGCAGCAGGTCCGACTGGGCCGACTCCGCCACCGTCAGATTCAGAAAAGACATGCGCGCAAACCCCAGGCGCTGCGCCAATTCGGTGGACCGCTGCACCAGTTCCGGCCGGGTCTCAATGCCGTAAATGTGGCCCTTCGGCAAGGTCTTGAAAAACAGGTCGTACAGAATGAAGCCCAGATACGACTTGCCGGCGCCGTGGTCGGCCAGGGTCAGGCCGTTCGGCGCCGCCGGGGCCAGTTCCAGCAGCAATTTTTCAATGAACTGGTACAGGTGGTAAACCTGCTTGAGCTTGCGCCGCGAGTCCTGGTTCAGCTTGGCCTCGCGCGTCAGGATGTGCAACTCTTGCAACAGCGCAATCGACTGGCCCGGACGGATATCCAGGTCCAGTGCCGGCACTGCGCGCGGGGCCGCGCCGGCCGCACGCGTTTTACGGGGGGAGGTGCTCATGATTTTTTGGGTTCCGGACAAATGCGCGGCGCGGGTGCAATCTCCAGCGCATCCCAGCCGGCCTGCCCCATCGACTGCAGCAGCTGCATATTGCGTTCGTAAATCACCTCGGCCTCGGGGTACACCCGCACCGCCCGGTCAATACTGTCTTCGCGGATCAGATGCAATATCGGATACGGCGCGCGGTTGGTGAAATTGGTGATGTCGTCCGGGTCGGCGTCGGTAAAGACGAATTGCGGATGGAAGTGGGCAATTTGCAGGGTGCCCTCCAACTGCAGTCGGCGCAGACATTTTTCGGCGCGCTCCATGAAGGCATTGAAAGCCAGAAAATCGGCAAACTGGTCCGGCACGATCAGCAGCGTGGTGTCCCGATCCTGCGGGTCCATCCGGGCCAAATCGCGCAGTTCGGACTCCAGCTCTTGCAGCAGGTCGGCGACACCCAGGGCTTCACTCAACTTGTAATGCACCTGGCCCTTGACGTGGACACTTTTGGCAAACGGACACAAATTCAAACCAATCACCGCGCGCTCCAGCCAGCGCACCACGGCGGCGTGGATGGCGTTGGCGTCGTCGGCGCAATACAGAGAATCAGGAGGTAGTGGGTACATATCAGGCTAGCAGGTTCATGCCGGTCAGGCGTTGGTGCTCGCGTGCAGCGAAGCGGTCGGTCATGCCGGCGATATAGTCAGCGACGATGCGTTGCGGTCCTTGCTCCAGGTCTTCCGCGGCTGTCAGCGCTCCCTGGGCGCGTGCGGCGAAGCCGGCCTGCATCTGACGCGGGTCGGCACAGTAGGCGGCAAACAGATCCTGCACGATCTGCTTCGCGTGCGCCATGGTCTGCACTACCTGCGGGTGGCGGTAGAGCTGGGCAAACAGAAACTTTTTCAAATGCGCCGATTGCTGCTGCATGTCCGGCGTGAACATCACCAGCGCCGGCGCGGCACGCACCTGCGCCACCGACTGCACAGCCGCCGCCTGCAGCGCGTCACGCGTTGCCGCAATCACGTCAAACACCTGGACGCTCAGCATCAGGCGGATGGTTTCATACATCCAGCGCCGGCTCTGAGCCGGCTCGCGCAAGGACGGATGGGCCGCCACCGCCTGTTCGCAGAAACGCGCGAACAAAGGCACCTCCATCATTTGCGCCATGCTGATCAAGCCGGAGCGGATACCGTCATCGATATCGTGGGCGTTGTAAGCGATCTCGTCGGCCAGGTTGCACAACTGCGCCTCCAGGCTGGCCTGGCTGCGATTCAGAAAACGGCTGGCGACCCCTCCGGCGCCGTCGGCATAGGTCGGCTCCAGCCGCTCCAGCGCCAGCGCATTTTTTTTCGAACAATGCTTGAGAATGCCCTCCCGGGTTTCAAAAGTCAGGTTCAGACCGTTGAACTGCGGATAGCGCTCTTCCAACAAATCAACCACCCGCAGGCTTTGCTGGTTGTGCTCAAAGCCGCCATACGCCGCCATGCATTCATGCAGTGCATCCTGACCGGCATGGCCAAACGGCGTATGGCCCAGATCGTGGGCCAACGCAATCGTTTCCACCAGGTCTTCGTTCAGCCCGAGCGAGCGCGCAATGCTGCGTCCCAGCTGTGCCACCTCCAGCGAATGCGTGAGCCGGGTCCGGAACAGATCGCCTTCGTGGTTCAGGAACACCTGGGTCTTGTAGACCAGGCGGCGAAAGGCCGTGGAATGCACGATGCGGTCACGGTCGCGCTGGTAGTCGGTCCGGGTTGGCGCCAACGGTTCGGCCAACCGGCGCCCACGGGTATGCTGCGGATCGCAGGCATACGCCGCCAGCTGTTGCGCAGGCGGCGGCGGCAGTGAGGCCAGCAAGGCGTCGTGGGCCATCCGTGTCACACGGCACAACAGGCGTCAATCACCTGGCGCACACAGGCCTCGGGCGCAGCACGCACGCAGGCCTTGCCACAGCCGTCGATCAACACGAACTTGATCTCGCCCGCTTCCGACTTTTTGTCAAGGCGCATCAACTCCAGATAGCGACCGGCATTGTCCCGTTCGGCCAGCAGCGGACCGCGCACCGGCAAACCGGCGCGCTGCACCAAGGTTTGCAAACGCTGCACCAGCGCCTCATCAACCAGGCCCAGAAGCTGCGACAGCCGTGCCGCCATGACCATGCCGCAACCGACCGCCTCGCCATGCAGCCATTCGCCATAGCCCAGTCCGGCTTCAATGGCGTGGCCAAAGGTGTGGCCAAAATTCAGAATCGCACGCAAACCGGCCTCGCGTTCGTCCTGCCCCACGACCCAGGCCTTGATTTCGCAACTGCGGCGTATGGCGTGCGCCAGTGCGTCTGGCGCGCGCGCGCGCAAGGCCTCCATGTTCTGTTCCAGCCACAGCAAAAATGCGCTGTCGGCAATTGGCCCGTACTTGATCACTTCGGCCAGACCGGCACTGAGTTCGCGCTCGGGCAAGGTTTGCAGCACATCCAAGTCGCACAACACCATGCGCGGCTGATAAAACGCGCCGACCATGTTCTTGCCCGCCGGATGGTTGATGCCAGTTTTGCCACCGACCGAGGAGTCAACTTGCGACAACAGCGTGGTCGGCACCTGGACGAACGGCACGCCGCGCATGTAACTGGCCGCCGCAAAACCGGTCATATCACCCACCACGCCGCCACCCAGGGCAAACAGCACCGTCTTTCGGTCACACGCCTGCGCCAGCAAGGCGTCAAAAATCAGATTCAGCGTCTGCCAGTTTTTGTAGGCCTCGCCGTCCGGCAGCACCACGGTGAAGACCTGGGCATACTTCTCCTGCAACACCTGCTGCAGGCTTGCGGCATACAAAGGCGCCACCGTGGTGTTGCTGACAATCAACGCCGATTGCGCCTTCGGCAGGGACTGGTAAAGCGCGCTCTGCGCCAGCAGGCCGGCGCCAATATGGATCGGATAACTGCGGTCCGCCAAATCAATGTGGACGGTGTGCTGAATGGATTGCGTCATAGGTAGCGAGTTTATGCGCTCGCCACCCCGGACCAGCAGCCTGTGCGGCAGAAAACACGCCGACTGCAATGCGACCGCTGCGGCGATTTCTAGCGCCCAGATGTCTAAGATTTCGCCAGATTTCCTGACAGCTCCAGTTGCATCACGATCATGTTGACCAGGGTTGACACCGAAGGCCTTCCGGTTTCCAGTACAAAATGCGCCACCTCGCGGTACAGCGGGTCGCGCTGCGTGAACAGGTCACGCAGTTTGTCCAGCGGATCGGCGACCTGCAACAAGGGGCGATGGAGGTCGTGGCGCAGGCGCCGAAACAGCTCTTCCGGGCTCGACTTGAGATAAATGACGCTGCAACGCGCATGCAGGTGCAGCCGGTTTTCCTGGCGCAACACCACCCCGCCACCGGTCGACAAGACCTGCCGGGGGCCCTGGGTCAGGGTATCAATCACTTCAGACTCGATGTCCCGAAAGCGCGCCTCGCCCTCACGCTCAAAGAACTCGCGGATCGAGCATCCCAGGCGTGCTTCGATCACGTGATCCGAATCGGCAAAGGGCAAGCCCAGGCGGCGGGCGAGTTGCCTGCCCACCGTGGTCTTGCCCGATCCCGGCAATCCGACGAGACTGAAAATCAAAGTAATTGCAATTCAAAAAGGGACCTAGTGTAGCGTCCCACTGCGGACCCAACTCAGCGCACCAGGGACTTGTCAGCCAGCACCTTGGGCGTAATGAACACCAGCATTTCCGTCTTCGCGGAGCTGTTCATCTTGGTCTTGAACATCCAGCCCACGAGTGGCAAATCGCCTAAGAAGGGCACCTTGACTTCAGTATCTTGGGTGTTCTCGGTGAAGATACCGCCGATCACCACCGTGCCGCCGTTTTCCACCAGCACCTGGGTCTGAATGTGCTTGGTATCGATCGCAATACCGGCGGGCGTGGTCTGCCCCACGGTGTCCTTGTTCACATCCAGGGTCAGAATGATGCTGCCTTCCGGCGTGATCTGCGGCGTCACTTCCAACTTCAGATTGGCCTTACGAAAGGCAATCGAGGTCGCGCCGCTGGAGGATGCCACCTGGTACGGCAATTCAGTACCCTGCTCGATCAGCGCCTTGATCTGGTCGGCCGTAATCACCCGCGGACTGGAAATAACCTTGCCCTTCTGGTCTGCTTCCAGCGCAGAAATTTCCAGGTTCAGGAACGGATCGGCCGCAGCACCAAAAATGGAAACCGCAAACGACCCCGGGTTGGTGAAGGTCAGCGCACCGGTAGAGGGCAGGTTGACAAAGTTACCGCCAGTGACGCCGGCACCGGTACCCGTGGTATTGAGCGCGCCGAAGGTCGCATTGATGGGGCCACCACCCACCGAAGTACCGATCTGGCCACCATTGCCGCCGCCGCCACCCAGGCGCACCCCGAGCGACTTGCCAAAGCTGTCGGTGGCTTCCACGATGCGTGCCTCGATCAGAACTTGGCGTACCGCCACGTCAACCTTGGCCAGCAGCTGCTGCACCTGATCCAGCTTGGACGGAATATCCGTGACAAACAGTTGATTGGTTCGGGCCTCGGCGATCACACTGCCACGCGCACTCAGAATGCGCGCGCCTGCAGTGGTGCCACCGCCACCGGTGCCGCCACCGCCAGCGCTGCCGCCCGCCGTGAGCTGCGCCGCAATATCCACCGCCTTGCCATAGTTGATCTGGAACGACTGGGTATGCAAGGGCTCCAGGCTCTGCACGGCGGCGAGCGACTCGAGATCCAGCTTTTCCTTGGCCGCGATTTCATCCTTGGGCGCGACCCAGATCACATTGCCGCTCTTGCGCAGGCCCAGACCCTTGGCCTGCAAAATGATATCGAGTGCCTGGTCCCAGGGCACATCCTGCAAACGCAGGGTCACGGCACCACTGACCGAGTCCGAGGTCACGATGTTGAAATTGGTGAAGTCGGCAATCACCTGCAGCAGCGAGCGTACTTCAATATTCTGGAAATTCAGCGACAGCTTCTGTCCGTTGTAGCCCACCCCTTGGGTAAGCTTCTTCGGATCGACCTTGATTTCCTTGACTTCAATCACGAACTGATCGTCGCTCTGGTAGGCGCTATGTTCCCATTGCCCGGTGGGCGCAATCACCATGCGCACCTTGTCGCCAATTTGGGTCGTGGTAATGGTCTTGACCGGGGTGCCATAGTCGCTAACGTCCATACGCCGGCGCAAACCTTCGGGCAGTGTCGAGCGCATGAAATCGACCACCAGCGTCTGGCCCTGCTGGCGAATATCCACGCCCACTTGGTTGTTCGGCAACGACACAATCACACGCCCGGCGCCATCATTGCCACGGCGGAAGTCCATGTCTTTCAGCGGCGCACTGTCGCGGGCACGGTTTTCAGCGAACATGGCTGGCGTGGCAGGTGCCGCCACGCTGGCACCCTGCACCGGGTCCATGATCACCAGCAAGGACTTGCCCTGGATTTCGGCCTTGTAGGCCGAGGCTTGTTTCAGATTCAAAACCACCCGGGTGCGCTCACCGGCCTGCACCACGCTGACGGAATTGAGATTGCCCTGATTGATGTCAATCGACGAGCGGCCCATGGCATTGGTGACCCCCGGAAAATCGAGGGCAATCCGCGCCGGTGACTGAATTGAGAAGCCGGTGGGCAAGGCATCCAGCGCTTGCGTCAGGTCAATGCGGACCACCGAAGCACCGCTTTGCACAGTACTGGACACCGCCTCAATCGCGTTCTGCGCCCAGGCCAGTGGAGCCAGTAGCGCCAACACAAAAGAAATCACACAACGACGCCACATATCTGCCCCTAAACCACAACGATAAAAATTCATTTGGAATTCTCCTGCAACTGAAGCGTTGCAACGCGTTCACCCCATTCGCCGCTGGAATCCTGCACAATTTCACGCAAACCCACTTCGGTTTCGCTGATTTTCATAACGCGCCCATAGTTTTGCCCCAGGTAATTGCCCACCTTCACCTGGTACAACAGGTTTTCCACCCTGATCAAGGCCACCGGCTGGCCGGTCTTGATAATGCTCCCAACCATGGCCATGGTATCGAGCGGAAAGTCCTCCAAAGGTTCCTTCCTGCGGGCCAATTCCGGCGCCACCAGCGCTGCGTTCGAAGCCACCTGGGCCGAGTCGCGTTTGAGCGCCTGCGTCAACTTGAGGTTGCTGAAGGGCTCCATTGCGTTCTGGTTGGTGTAGGGCTCCGGCACAAACTGTTTCGGCGGCGGCAGTGGCGCAACACGCGGACGGGTCTGGTTGCGCTCCTGCACCATCCACTCCCGGACATCGTCCGCGTTCGAGGCACCGCACCCGGACAAGACCAGGACCGTTGCCGACAGTAGCAAAACTGGTATGGGCTTCATTATTTTTTAGCTCCCATCGCCTTGCGTTGCGCACTCACTTCGTCACCGTCCAGGTAACGGAATGTCTTGGCGGTCGAATCCAGAGTCAAACCACCGTCGGGTTTCGGCGCAATAGTCAAATTATTCAGGGTCACGATGCGCGACAAATTGGCAATATCCGAAGCAAAGGCACCAATATCGTGGTATCGGCCAGTCACGCGCAGGGTAATCGGCAACTCGGCGTAGTATTCCTTCACGGCAACCTGCCCGGGTCGGAACAAATCAAACTGCAGACTGCGACCCAAACCGGCCTGGTTGATATCCGACAGCAAGGCATCCATTTCGGCTTTGCTGGGCAGCTGGCGCTCCAGTTGCGTCACATATTGCTGCACCTGTTCGCGCTGCTTCTTCAGCACATCCAGATTCACCGCCTTGGTCAACTTGGACTTGTAATCTTCCTTGAGCTGGATTTCCTTTTCCTGTGCCTGTGTCAGCTCATCGGCGGAACTGCTCAGCCAGAGAAACCACAGCACCACCACTACGCCCACGGCTGTCGCCAAAAACAGCGCATAGCGCGGCAGCGCCGGCCACGCGGCCGGGTTTTTGGGATCCAGATCGCGAAACTGCGATTCCAGATTCGCCTTCAGGTCTTGAAAGTTGAGTGCTTTTAAAGAATTTTTAGCCATGTTCAACCCGCTAGTTATTCGCCGGGGATGAACTCGGCACGGCAGCAGCCGAGACCGGCGCACTCGCCATCTTCTCAGCCACGCTGGCGCGCACCAGTTTCACCTTGATCACAAAATTGGCAACCCGTTTTTGCTCGCGCGGTGACAAGGCCACGGTTCCAGCAACGATTTCAACCAGCTCAGGCTTGCTGAACCAGGGCGTGTTGTTGCCAAGATTGCGCAAAAACTCCGACACCCGTTCGTTCGATTGCGCCGTGCCATTCAGGGTTACCGACTGGTCCTGCTGGACCATTTTTGAAATATAAACCCCGTCGGGCAGCTGATTCACCAGTTCAGTGAGTAAATGCACCGGCAGGTTCCGATCCGACTGCAGGTCTTCCACCGCCTGCTGGCGCGCGCGCAGCGCCGCGATTTCGGTTTCCAGTCCCGCGATATCCTTGATCTGGCCTTCCAGCTTGACAATCTCGGTTTGCAAGGTGGAATTGACCGTTTGTTGCGTTGAAATTGCCGACTGGTACCAGAGGTAGCAAACACCTGCCATCAGGCCACCGGCCAGCGCAGACAACACCACCGACACATTAAAAACATCCTTGCGGCGCTTGCGCGCGGCCTCCCGGTGCGGGAGCAGGTTAATGAGGATCACTGCGTAAACCTCCGCAAGGCCAGTCCGCAAGACGTCAGGTACGACGGCGCCTCACGGGTCATTTTCTTCAAGCGCACACCTTCGCCGATTTCCATGCCATCAAAGGGGTTCAGCAAACTGCAGGGAAAGGACGTGTGTTGCGTCACTACGGCGGTCAGCCCCGGCAGCGCCGCCGAGCCGCCAGCCAGCATGATGTAGTCCACCTTGTTATGCGGTGTACTGGTAAAGAAGAACTGCAGGGCACGCCCCAATTCCTGCACCATGGTGTCAATAAATGGGCGCAAGACCGCGCCGTCATAGTCCTCGGGCAATTCGCCGCTGCGCTTTTTGGATTCCGCCTCCTCCGGCGAAAAACCGTACTGGCGCACGATCAGCTGGGTCAGCTGGGCGCCACCAAAGGCCTGGTCCCGGTCATACAGCACATCTTCGTCGCGCAATACCTGCATGCTGGTAGTCAGCGCACCAATTTCAAACAGGGCCACCACCATGCCTCGGCCCTGGTTGGGCAAATTGGCAATCAGGCGACCGGCCGCCAGACGCGATGCATAGGACTCCACGTCCACCACCACCGGCGTCAATCCGGCGGCTTCTGCCAAGCCTTGAATGTCCTGCACTTTTTCACGCCGGGATGCGGCGATCAGCACCTCCACGTCGCCTGCCGAGGTAGCACTTGGCCCGATCACACAGAAGTCCAGACTCACTTCGTCCAGCGGAAACGGAATGTATTGGTTGGCTTCGCTCTCTACCTGGTGTTCAAGTTCGTCATCCGACATGCCGCCGGGCAAGATGATTTTCTTCGTAATAACTGCCGATGGAGGCAGCGCCATGGCCACGTTGCGGGTCTTGGCGCCACTTTTCTTGACCAGTCGCTTGATAGCGTCAGCAACTTCGTCAAACTTTTCGATCGTGCCATCAGAAATCCAGCCGCGTTCGAGCGGCTCAATGGCACAACGCTCCAAAACAAGATTTCCACCCTTGTCCTGGCCCAACTCGACCAGCTTGACGCTGGACGAACTAATGTCCAATCCGAGCAGAGGTGCTGGTTGGCGACTAAAAAGCGACCCCAAAGAGATCAAGACTATCCCCCAAAACAGGCCCAGCGGATGCCAGCCAAACTTAAGAAATCACTTCAATGCTATCAGTAAGCATGTTGTCCCGCAAAGGATTTTTCCATTGCGACGATTTTGCAACGTTGCCAAAAGCCGACGGAACCGAGGCGCTAAACACCTACAGTACTGCAATTAACACTCGCTTTTGCCTACTCGCCTGCTGACGCGGCACATTGATAAGTTTTTTTTTGTTACAAACGCATTTTTATAATGCTGCTCCGGTCCACTTTTACCTTTTATGGCTCCCACTCCCCCCCCCACTGAAAAAAAACCGAGCGCATCCAGCGCCAAGCCCATGCACTGGGCGGTTCGCACGCTGTTGTGGATACTCGGTCTGGGCGCCGCAGGGGCATTGTCCCTGATGATTGTGATCGCCATTGCCTTGTCAGTGGCCTATCCCCGCTTGCCGGAAATTACCGACCTGGCAGATTATCGGCCCAAGCTGCCGCTGCGCATCTATTCGGTCGAAGGCGACCTGCTTGGTGAATTCGGTGAAGAGCGGCGCAAACTGACGCCGATCAGCGAAATTCCCAAAATCATGTCAAACGCGGTACTGGCGATTGAGGATGCACGCTTTTACCAACACGGTGGTGTGGACTATCTGGGCGTACTGCGCGCAGGACTGGCCAATGTCGGCAAAGCCAAGAGCCAGGGCGCCTCCACCATCACCATGCAAGTGGCCCGCAACGTCTACCTGTCGTCGGAAAAGACCTTCACGCGGAAAATCTACGAAATTCTGCTCACCTTCAAACTCGAGCATTCGCTGAGCAAAGACCAGATTCTTGAGATTTACATGAATCAGATCTTTCTCGGCAACCGCGCCTACGGCTTCGCCGCCGCCGCCGAAACCTATTTCGGCAAACAGCTCAAGGACATCACCATTGCTGAGGCCGCGATGCTGGCCGGCCTGCCCAAGGCGCCGTCGGCTTACAACCCGATCAGCAACCCCAAACGGGCGCGCACACGCCAGCTGTACATCATTGACCGCATGCTGGAAAACGGTTTTATTACCGCCAAGGAAGCCGAAAGCGCCAAGGCCGAAGAACTGAACGTGCGCAGCGGCCCCGACACCACCAAAGTTCACGCCGAATACATCGCCGAAATGGTACGCCAGATGATGTACAACCAATACGGCGAAGAGACCTACACCCGCGGCCTGAATGTGCAGACCACCATCCACTCGAACGAGCAGGATGCTGCCTACAAATCCCTGCGTCGCGGCATCATGGACTATGAACGGCGCCAGATCTACCGCGGTCCGGAGCAGTTTGTCACGCTGGCCGGCTCCGAGCAGGACATCGAGGACAGCGTCGATGAAGTGCTCGATGAACACCCCGACAACGGCGACGTAATGTCTGCCGTGGTGCTGGAAGCCGATAGCAAGCACATCAAGGCAATGCGCCAGGCGGGCGAAACCCTCGAAATTACCGGCGATGGACTGCGGCCAGCCCAGTCCGGCCTGTCCGACAAAGCGATGCCCAATATCAAAATTCGGCGTGGTGCCGTGATTCGGGTCGCCAAACTGGCCAAAGGCGGCTGGGAAATTACGCAGTTGCCTGAAGTGGAAGGCGCATTCGTGGCCATCGACCCGCGCGACGGCTCGATTCGGGCCCTGGTCGGCGGTTTCGACTTTGCCAAAAACAAATTCAACCACGTGACCCAGGCCTGGCGCCAGCCGGGCTCGAGTTTCAAGCCGTTTATTTATTCAGCGGCCCTGGAAAAAGGCTTTACGCCCTCCACCGTGATCAACGACACGCCCCTGTTTTTTGACGCCGGCGTCACCGGCGGCCAACCCTGGGAACCCAAAAATTACGATGGCACTTACGACGGCCCGATGACGCTGCGGCGTGGTCTGGCGAAGTCGAAGAACATGATTTCGATCCAGATTCTGCAGGCCATCGGCACCCAGTACGCCCAGGAATGGATCGGGCGCTTCGGCTTTGACCCCGAAAAGCACCCGCCCTACCTGACCATGGCGCTGGGCGCAGGTTCGGTGACACCGATGCAAATGGCCAGTGCCTACTCGGTGTTTGCCAACGGCGGCTACCGCATCAATCCCTGGCTGATCAGCAAAATCAGCGAACAGCGCGGCAAAGTCTTACTGGCGACCCCGCCAGTGGTACTTGAAGAAGCACAGCGCGCGATCGAGCCACGCAATGCCTTCCTGATGACCAGCCTGTTGCAGGAGGTGACGCGCTCGGGCACCGCCGCGCGCGCCCAAGCTACCCTGAAGCGCCCGGACGTTTACGGCAAGACCGGTACCACCAATGACTCCATGGACGCCTGGTTCGCCGGTTTTCAGCCCACCATCACGGCCGTCACCTGGATCGGCTACGACACCCCGCGCAAACTGGGCGACCGGGAAACCGGTGGCGGCCTGAGTTTGCCGGTGTGGATCAGTTTTATGGAAACCGCCCTGAAAAACGTGCCGGTCATGGAACCCATGGCGCCCGAAGGCGTGACCCACATCGGTGGCGAATGGTATTTTGAAGAATTCACCAAGGGCTCCGGCGTCTCGGCCCTGGGCGCAGGCGAAAAATCAGAAGCACCAGCTGCCGCTGCCGCGCCTGCGGCCAGCGACGAAAAGAAAAAAATACTCGATCTGTTTAAAAACTGATGTGGCGCCGGCTCAGGCGCTAAACACCAATGCCGTGCCGGCATGGCTGCTGGCATGGCGTGACAGCTCGGCAAAAAATTCGCCCTGCCCTTTGGTGTCGACCCAGACACCATCGCTCAGGCGGAAATGGTAGCCACCGGCCTTGGAGGCCAGCCAGACTTCCTGCAGCGGCTTTTGCAGATTGATAATGATCTGGCTGCGATTCTCAAACGTCAGCGTAATCATGCCGCCCACGCGCTGGTTGTCCAGATCCACGCCATCGACTTCATTGAGTCGGTCACAATTGGCTTCCACCGATTGCAGCAGCGCTTCGGCCCGGTCAAGGAATTCGATTTCAGTCATTACAATTTCATCACCATGTTGAGAATGCGATCAATTCTAGTTCCGAGTGCCTGCCTGCTGCTCTGCGGCGGGTTGCTCAGCGCCTGCGGCCAAACCGGCGCACTGTATTTGCCAAGCCATGCAAGGCCCGCCAGCGCGGCGGCGGCGCCTGCTGCGGCGGTCAGCGCTCCGCGTCCGGCCGACGCAGATACTGGCGCGGCAGCGCCCAGCAAGCCCTGAGCTGCCCCAGGAGCGCGCCAGCCGCTGGCCGCTTGCGCAACCACCAGACCAGCCGCCAGAGCAACAGGCTGCCCAGAATAGCGGCATAGAGCGCCACCTCGGCAAAATTGTGCTTGCCTGCACGCATCCAAAAGAAATGCACCACAGCCAGCAGCGCAATGCCATAAACCAGGCGATGCAACCGCTTCCAGCGGGCCGCACCAACCCAGCGTATCGCCCGGTCAAAAGAAGTCAGTGCCAGCAGCGACAACGACAGCCAGGCAGCAAAGCCCACCAGAATGAACGGCCGTTTGCCAATGTCCTTGGCAATATCGCCGAGATCGAGCCCCATGTCGAGCCAGCTGTAGGCCAGCAGATGCAACATCGCATAGAAATACACAAACAGTCCGGACATGCGCCGAAATCGCGCCAGCACGTGCAGTCCACTGGCATTGCGCAGCGGCGTAATGGCCAACACCAGACAGAGTGCGCGCAGGGTCCAGTCACCACTGGAACGAATCAGTGCCTCCGCCGGATTCGCTCCCAGCCGGTCCGCCATGGCAGCGTACAGCAGCCAGCAAAACGGCAGCAGCGAGACCAGGAACCACAGCGCCTTGGCATAGCCGCTGGCCAGCCCGCGGCTGAGCAGAAGTCGCAAGCCTGACATCAGTAAAACTTCTTCAGGTCCATGCCGGCGTATAGCTGCCCGACCTGGGCTTCATAGCCGTTGAACATCAGGGTCTTGCGCTTTCTGGCGAACAGGCCGTCTTCGCCGATGCGCCGTTCGCTGGCCTGGCTCCAGCGCGGGTGGTCAACGTTCGGATTGACGTTGGAATAAAACCCATATTCGTTGGCGGCAGCCTTGTTCCAGGCGGTGCCCGGCATTTTTTCGCTGAAGCGGATTTTGACAATGCTTTTGGCGCTCTTGAAGCCATATTTCCAAGGCACCACCAGCCGCACCGGAGCACCATTTTGCTTGGGCATCACCTCGCCATACATGCCAAAGCCCAGCAAGGTCAGCGGATGCAGTGCTTCGTCCAGACGCAGGCCTTCGGTGTAAGGCCAATCCAGCACCGTCGAATGCACGCCCGGCATGGTATTGGGGTCCGCCAGACTGACAAACTCGACATATTTGGCGCTGCCCAGGGGTTCAACCCGCTTGATCAGCGCCGACAGCGAATAGCCAATCCAGGGAATCACCATCGACCAGCCTTCGACGCAGCGCAAACGGTAAATACGCTCTTCCATTGGACTGAGCTTGAGCAAATCGTCCAGCGACAGGCGCTGGGGCTTCTTCACCAGCCCTTCGATTTCCACACTCCAGGGGCTGATCTTGAGGCTGCTGGCGTGCACCGCCGGTTCTGCCTTGTCAGTACCAAATTCGTAAAAATTGTTGTAACTGGTGGCGTCTTTGTAGGCCGTTACCTTTTCCATGGCGTTGGCGCCGTCGCTGTGGCTGCTCTGGGCCGCCAGCGCCGGCAGGCTGCCGGAGCGCTGCCCCCAGGAGGGCGGCGCGTCGGCCAGGGCCTGGCGTGCAGCCCAGCTGCTCAGACCGGCGCCGCCGGCCAGCGCTGCCATGCCCTTGAGCAGGGTCCGACGCTGCTGGTAAACGGCATACGGCGTGATGTCACTGGAATCGGAATGCTGGAATCCGCTGCGGCTCGACTTGATAAGCATGAAAGGCTCCTTGTTTCACCGTTGGTCGCGCCAAGGCTGCGTTTCTTACAGCGCTGGTCGGAACAGTGCGTGGCACTTTAGCAAAAACCAGCGGCATGGCGCATGGTGGCACTGAATACCCATGGACAGCTGACCCGGGCACGCAAAAAAAACCGGCCACCCTGCGGTGAACCGGCTCTTTTTAGCGCGCTGGCGCGGCGCTGGCCTGCAGCAAGCCGGCGCGCCAATACTGCGATCAGTGCAGACCTGCGACGTAGTCGGCAACGGCCTTGATTTCGCGGTCGTTCAGCTTGGCCGCGACCTGGGTCATGGGCAGGCTGTTGTTACGCACGCCGTCGCGGAAAGCCGTCAGCTGGGCTCCGACATAGTCGGCATGCTGACCGGCCAGACGCGGGTACTGGGCCGGAATGCCAGCACCGTTCGGGCTGTGGCAACCAGCGCAGGCCGGGATCTGGCGATCGGCAATGCCGCCGCGGTAAATTTTTTCACCCAGTGCGACCAGGTCCTTCTCTTTGGAGAAACCCGGCAGCGACTTCTTCGAACCAACCCAGGCGGCGACATTTTTCATGTCCTCTTCCGACAGGGCGGTGGCAAAGCCCATCATGATCGGGTTGGCGCGCTTGCCGGACTTGAATTCGGTCAGCTGCTTCACCAGGTACTGGGGATGCTGCTGGGCCAGCTTGGGATAAGTGGGCGTGCCGGAATTGCCTTCCGGGCCATGGCAAGCGACGCAAACGCCGCCAAAAATGGCCTCGCCCTTGGCCAGATCAGGCTTGGCCACAGCGGCCTCACTTGCCATCACGGAAAAAGCGGAAGATGCAACGAAGGCGGCGACGAGCAGGGGGGCAATCAACTTCATGGTATGAATAGGTCTGAAGAGCAAAACTGTGCCATTCTACAATGGCGCTTCGGGTCCAATTTCTAAATTAATGAGCCAACACATAAACACCGGTCCCGCCAAGGGCCCAGCCACTGCCAAAGTGACGCCAGAAAAGTCTGCGGCCACCGTGGCCCTGGGCTGGTTGCACACGGCAAAATTCCTCACCACCGCACCCCAGCTGCACTTTCTGCCTGCACTTGATGTGCCTGAAATTGCCTTTGTCGGGCGCTCCAACGCTGGCAAATCCACCTGCATCAACACCCTGACGCAGCAAAAACAGCTGGCCTTTGCGTCCAAGAAGCCCGGCCGCACCCAGCACATCAATTTATTTTCGCTGGGCAAACAAGGCGTCATGGACGCCGTGCTGACCGATTTGCCGGGCTACGGTTATGCCGCTGTGCCCAAGCAGGACAAAATCCGTTGGCAGCAGGTGATGGCCAACTACCTGGTTTCGCGCAAGAACCTGATGGGCATTGTGCTGATGTGCGACCCGCGCCACGGCATGACCGAACTCGACGAAATCCTGCTCGACGTGATCCGTCCGCGCGTCGAAGAAGGTCTGAAGTTTCTGGTGGTGCTGACCAAGGCCGACAAACTGACCCGCACCGAGGCCGCCAAGGTACTGTCCATCACCAAGCTGCAAGCCGGTGGCGGCGAAGTGCGGTTGTTTTCCGCCACCAAGCGCACCGGCATTGAAGACGTGGCCCAGCTGCTCTGGCAATGGGCCCATCCTGAAGCCAAGGCACTGGCACAAGAAACGCCCATTGCAGAAGCAACGCTAGCGCCCCTGGAAGCAGCCGCTGCAACGGACAGCCCCGCGCCACAGGACTGAGCCTTCAATACACCGGGGCCGCGCCCTGCGGCCGGTCCTTGAAGCGCTTGTGGACCCAGTAATACTGGGTCGGCATGCGGTCAATCATTTCCTGCAGACGCAGATTCATCAGCGCCGTATCGGCCACCGCGTCGGTACTGGGAAAATCGGCCCAGGCCGGCTGCACCTCAACCTCATAGCCGGTATCGGTCATGCGCGTCACCAGGGGAACCACCTTGGCCCGCCCGAGTCGTGAAAAGCGCGACAGCGAAGGCACGGTGGCGGCGGCGACCCCATAAAACGGCACAAACACCGACTCCTCCGGCCCGAAGTTCATGTCCGGCAACAAGTACAGCGGCGCGCCCGACTTGAGACCGGCGATGATGGCTTTCACGCCCTCGATACGCCCATACAGGTGCGCCTGTCCGAAGCGCTTGCGGCCCTGCAGGATCCAGGCATCCGATACCTTGTTGGCCTGGTCTGTGTAGATGGTGGTGAAGCGGCGCGGCAGCTGCTGTGTCAGTGCCGTCCAGCCGGCATCCAGTCCGACGAAGTGCGGCGCAAAGATCACCGTCGGCGCTTCGCCGTCGAGCTCTTGTACAGCGCCAACCAGGCGCAGCCGCGCCAGGGTCTTGGTCGGATTGCCGTGCCAGAGCCAGCCGCGGTCCAGCCAGGCCTTGCCGAAATAGGCGAACACGGCGCGCGTATTGGCATCCAGCTCCTGGGCACTCCAGTGCGGAAAACACAAACGCAAATTGGTCTGCACCACCCGGCGCCGCGAGCGCACCAGCCAGTACAACAACGCGCCCAGCGCAGCGCCCAAGGCGCGCACCCACGACAGCGGCAGCACGGCGCTGCAGCGCAGCAAAAACAAGACCAGACGCGTCATTTCAGAGGGACTCCCGCGGTTCCTTGTAGCGCGCATAACCCCACAGGTACTGCTCCGGCTGGGCCAGAATCAGCGACTCCATGGCGGCGTTGATCTGCGCGGCGGCCTGTGGCATGTCGGTCGACAGGGCCTGCGGCAGCGGCCGCACGTGCACCACGTAGCCACGGCCCCAGCTGCGGCGCTCGCCCCAGGCAATCAGCACTGCGGCGCCACTTTGCAGCGCCAGGCGTGCCGACAAGGTCATGGTGTAGGCCGGTTTACCAAAGAAAGGCGCCCAGACACCGAGTGGACTGGGCGGCACCTGGTCCGGCAGCAATCCCACGCAGTGGCCGTTTTTCAGCACCCGCAGCAGTTGCCGCACACCCGACAGGGTGGTGCTGGCGCTGTCCATACCGGGGCGGCTGCGGGCGCCGGCAACCAGGGTCTGCAAATATTTTTTCCGGGCCGGTCGAAACAGCACCGTCATGGGGTGTCCGGCCACGCCAAAGCGCGCGGCATAGGCCTGTGCCGTGATCTCGAAACAACCCAAATGCGGCGTCAGAAACACGATGCCCTTGCCGCCCGCCAAAGCCGCCGTCACCAATTCGCTGCCATCCCACTGGACCGCCGGGGTGCGCCCCATCCACAGGCGCGGCAACTCTGCCACCAGCTTGCCGGACTCGCCCACGGCACGCAGCCATTGGCGCCGCGGCAAACCTGCCAGGCGGGCGTTTTCCAGGAACCGCTGGCGGTACTCAGGCGCCAACAAGAAGGCCAGCCAGCCCATGACCCAACCCAGGCCGTGCAGAACAAGCAGGGGAAACAGGGCCAATAAACGAAACAAAACTGTCATTGCTGAGATAAAATGCGCGCTGTCGCTGAGTTACAGAACTACTTGCAGGGCGACGAACACAGTGGATTCTTCTTGTTGCAAAGAACGCCATTGTGCCTTGTCAATGTTGACGAATCTGCTAAAGCGTTCGCTGCAAGCCCAAAAGCCCAAGCAACGCAACTTGTTGAACTTTTGGAGAAACTTTATGGCGAACGACTTCCTCTTCACCTCCGAATCGGTTTCGGAAGGCCACCCCGACAAGGTGGCTGACCAGATTTCCGATGCAATTCTTGACGCAATTTTCAAGCAGGACCCGAAATCCCGCGTTGCCGCCGAAACGCTGTGCAACACCGGGCTGGTCGTTCTGGCTGGCGAAATCACCACCAACGCCCACGTAGACTACATCCAGGTGGCGCGCGACACCATCAAGCGCATCGGCTACGACAACACCGAATACGGTATTGACTACAAAGGCTGTGCCGTGCTGGTTGCCTATGACAAGCAGTCCAACGACATCGCCCAGGGCGTTGACCACGCTTCTGACGACCACCTCAACACCGGTGCCGGCGACCAGGGCCTGATGTTCGGTTACGCCTGCAACGAAACGCCCGAGCTGATGCCCGCGCCGATTTACTACGCGCACCGCCTGGTCGAACGCCAGGCCCAGCTGCGCAAGGACGGCCGTCTGCCGTTCCTGCGCCCGGACGCCAAGAGCCAGGTCACCATGCGCTATGTGGACGGCAAGCCGCACAGCATCGACACCGTGGTGCTGTCCAGCCAGCACAGCCCGGAAATGAGCAACGGCGCCACCATGAAGCAGGAATTCATCGACGCCGTGATTGAAGAAATCATCAAGCCGGTGCTGCCCAAGGAATGGCTGTTGAACACCCGCTATCTGGTCAACCCGACCGGCCGCTTTGTGGTGGGCGGCCCGCAGGGCGACTGCGGACTGACCGGTCGCAAGATCATTGTCGACACCTACGGCGGTGCCTGCCCGCACGGCGGTGGCGCCTTCTCCGGCAAAGATCCCACCAAGGTGGACCGTTCCGCCGCCTACGCAGCGCGCTATGTGGCGAAAAACATTGTTGCCGCCGGTCTGGCGCGCCAGTGCCAGATCCAGGTCGCCTACGCCATTGGCGTGGCCCAGCCGATGAATGTCACCATCTACACCGAAGGCACTGGCGTGATCCCGGACGAGAAAATCGCCGCCCTGGTGAACCAACACTTCGACCTGCGCCCCAAGGGCATTATTCAGATGCTGGACCTGCTGCGCCCGATCTACGAAAAGACCGCCGCCTACGGCCACTTCGGTCGGGAAGAGCCGGAGTTTTCCTGGGAACGCACGGACAAGGCCGCCGCCCTGCGTGCCGCCGCCGGCCTGTAAGTTACGCCGCCATCGGGAGCCCCATGAAACTACAGACACAACGCTTCATCGACCGCTGGGTCGGCCAGCTGCTTTGCCGCGTGGTGTCTGCCTGGGTGCGCCTGCTGGCGCCGTTCACGGCAGCACCCACGCTAGGCCCAGCACCGCGCAACATTTTGGTGATTTTGCTCTCCGAAATGGGCAGCATCGTGCTAGCCGGACCGATGTTTGCACAGCTGCGCCGCCAATATCCCGGCGCCAATATCCACATTCTGCAACTGAAGAAAAACCAGGAAGTCTCCAAGCTGCTGCAGCTGACGGCACCCCAGTTCATGCACAGCCTGGACGACAGTTCCGGAGGCCGCCTGATCAGCGACATCCTGCGCGTCAGTCTGGCCATGCGCCGGCTGCAGCTCGATGCCGTCATCGATTGCGAGCTGTTCTCACGCGTCAGCGCCCTGCTCTCCTTCACCACCGGCGCCCGGGTGCGGGTCGGCTTTACGCCGCACACCCAGGAAGGCCTGTACCGTGGCAGTTTCATCAACCACGCGATTCCCTACAACCCCTACCAGCACATCAGCAAGCAGTTTCTGTCGCTGGTCGATGCACTGCAGGCCGGCAGCACCATGCCGCGCAGCAAAGCCGGCGCCATTCGCCCTCTGCCCGCAGACACCGAGCTGAACGTGGCCTTCAAGGCCGACGAATTACCGGCCTACCGGGCACAACTCGAACGTGACCACCCGGTGGTGGCACAGCGCCAGCTGGTGCTGATGTATGCCGGCGGCGGCATCCTGCCGGAGCGTGCCTGGCCGGCGGCGCACTACGCCAGTGTGGCGCGCGGCCTGTGCGCGGCCGGTGTTGCAGTGGGCCTGATCGGCCTGAAAGACGACGCCCAGCTGGCCAAAGATCTGCAACAGCAGGTGCAAAGCGCAGCCTGCATTGACCTGACCGGCTACACCCGCAGCATCCGCGAACTGCTGATGCTGTTCCATGCCGCCGACCTGCTGATCACCAACGATGGCGGCCCGGGCCACTTTGCCACCCTGACACCAATCCAGACCATGGTTTTCTTCGGCCCCGAAACCGGCAAACTGTACGGTCCCCTGGGTCAGCGCAACCAGGTGCTGGAAAGTGGAATTGCCTGCTCGCCCTGTCTGTCTGCCTACAACCACCGCCTGACCTTTTGTGACGGCGACAACCAGTGCCTCAAACGCATTGCACCCGACCCGGTGCTGGCCGAAGCGCTGCAATTCCTGCGCCGCACCGCGCCCACTTCATGACCCCCCACTCCCCCTGGCAGCGCCGTCTGCTGGCTGCCTTGCACTGGCTGGAAAAGTTCCGTTACGTCAAATTTGGCATTGTTGGCGCCAGCGGCACCGTAGTCAATCTGCTGGTGCTCTACATCGGCCGCGAATACCTGTTCAACCACATCGAAACGCCGGGCGACAAACCGTATATCTCGCTGGCCCTGGCAATCGCCGTGGCAACCCTGAACAACTTCACCTGGAACCGGCTCTGGACCTGGTCTGATCGCACCATCGACACCCATTCCAAAGTGGTGCCGGCGCCGATGGTGCGCCAGTTTGGCAAATATGCCCTGGCCTCCTGGTTTGGCATTGCCCTGCAATACGGCCTGACGCTGTGGCTGAGCAGTATGCTGCACTACATGCTGGCAAATATCGTCGCCATCGTGATTGCCAGCGTCAGCAACTTCCTGGCCAATGACAAGTGGACCTTTAAGCGCCGCTAAAGCCATGCGCGCAATTCGCCACCCTGATGCGCCCTGGGTCCTGCTGGTGGCCCTGGCGGCGGCGCTGTACCTGTTCGGACTCGGTGGCCCCTACGCGCCGACCAATGGCGACGAAATGGTCTACATCCATATCGCCCGCATGACCAGCGCGTCCGGCCATTGGCTGCCACTGCAGTCAGAACTGATCGGCACCCGCAACACCAAGCCACCGCTGCTGATCTGGCAGGCCATCCTGGCCAGCGACTGGGGCCGCCACTGGAACCTGTTGGCGCTGCGCCTGCCAAGCATTCTGTACACCTTTGCCAGCACTGCCCTGGTCGGCTTCTTTGCCTGGCGCTTCAGTGCCCGCCTGCGCAGCGCCTGCCTGGCGGCCAGCCTGTACCTGCTGTACTTTTCCACCTTCCGCTATGGCCGGGTCTACCTTACCTCGGCACCCGAAACCTTCTGGCTGGCGCTGCCGATGTGGTGGCTGCTGTGGCAGCGCCTGGGGCCGCAGCGTGACATGCGCCTGCAGATCGATTGGCGCACTTACACCTGGTTTGGCATCGTCCTGGGCCTGGGTGCCGCCTACAAGTCGTTTGCCCTGCTGGCACCTGCCGGTGCGGCGTTCTGGTGCGCCTATCTGCTTGGCGAAAAACGCTGGCACTGGCCCACCGTCTGGCGCTGCAGCGCCGGCACCGCCTGGAGTGTGCTGCTGGGCCTGGCGATTTTTGCGCTCTGGTTTCTGCTGGACCCGGACCCGGCGGCGGTGTGGCAGGAATTTGTGGTGGCGGAAAACGCAGGCAAAATGAACACCAGCCAGGGTTACTGGCAGGCCGCTCTGTATGGAACTTACCCAATGTGGACACAGCTGCTGGCCTATCCGGTGAATGCCGGGCTGCTGGCCCTGAACACACTGGGTTTTTGCTGGTGGGCGCTGCGCCAAAGCGTCCTGACACGCTGGGTGCGGCAGCTGTCGTCGGCACACTGGGTTTTGCTGGCCTGGCTGCTGGTCTGGCTGATTGTTTTCACCATTCCCAGCCAGCGCTCGGAGCGCTATGTGATTCCGGCCATGCCGGCACTGGCCATTGCCATGGCCCTGGTCTGGGAGCGCATCCCCCGGATCTGGTCCCTGGCCAGCCTGCTGATTGCGGCACCGGCACTGCTGGTGCTGGCGCGCATTGCCTGGGTTATCGGCGGCATGGATGTCGGCTCGGCACTGGACGCAGGCGGCGCCGTGTTGGTCTGTGGCGCCGGTCTGCTGGCCATCGTGCTGGGCCTGGCGCGTGCGGCCTGGACGCGCAACGCCAGTCTGCTCGCCTGCCTGGCGGTCTACGCCTGCTTCGCCCTGATGGTGGCACCGCTGTCAGACCCGCAAAGCGACTTCAGCAGCAGCGTGCAACAGCAGCTGCAAGGCAAGCGCATTGCGGTGCCCAATGGCTTTACCGGGCAGTACGAAAACTACCATTTCGTATTCCCCGGACCGGCGGTCGCTATCTACCCGTACGACGCCGAAGGCCGCAACACCGGAGAACGCTATCCAGACCTGCCGCCAGACGCACGCCTGCAGCGCCTGCTTGGCGAGTTTGACGCGGTGGTCTGGCTACAAGACAGCGCCAGCCAAAGCGCGCCCAGCTGCCTGCCCGCCTGCCGCCTGCTGGCCCAACGCTGGCATGTGCGCAGCCGCCACAAGGCCGGCGAAATCACGCTGGACAATCTGTGGTACCCGCAGCAGTGGCTGTTCAACCGCGAGTGGCTGATTACCAAGCCTTAAGGCGGCGCCAGGCAGCGCGCAGCAGCAGCACCTGCAAAATCAGCCAGAGCCAGGGATCAAGCAAGGCGTCCCACACATTGCCGCTCGGCAGGCGCGTCAGCACAAACACCAGCAGCGCCAGCACCGGCACCAGCAGCCAGAACGGCGCAAGGTTGCCGCACGCCGTGCTACCCCGTACCACCCAGGGCAACAACACCAGCGCCAGCACCAGCAACAATGCCTGGGTGCTGAAGCCCCAGGCATAAAGCTGCACCGGCAGAACGGCAAAGGTGTCCAGCAGCAGCAGGTAACCCAGCAGCACCGCCGCTCCGGCCCACCACAGCGGCGCCGCAGCGACCGGCCGAGCCGGCAAGGCGACGCCCGGCCCAAGCTGGCGTTGAAGACCCCAGACACAGCACAGCACCGCGCTCAGGCTGGGCGCATGAAACGCCAGACCGAGCCAATACGTGGGGGACAGCGGCCCCGGCAACAAGGCCCACAGCGCCAGCAGCAGCGCCAGCGTGCGACGCCAGACCAGGCGCTGGCGCGGCATGGCAGTGGCGCCCAGAAAACCCAGCACCAGGGCCCAGCCCAGCGCCATGCTGGCGCGCATCCAGGCCGGGTCCGGCAGCAGCGCAAGGTCGGTGGCAGCGCGGTCCAGCCACCACGGCGCCAAAGACGCCATGGACATCATGGCGCGCCCCCGGCACTGCGGTCCGGCACCAGGTGCTGCCAGGCGATGGACTTGCGGTGGTCGGTATAACTCACCCACAGGTCGCCATCGACCCAGCGCAGATCGGGATAAGAATATTCATCGGCATCATCGCCGTGGGCCAGCGCCGCCACCGTGTGCCACTGCCGGCCATCGGCGGAAGCACTCAAATCCAGCACCGACCGGCTGTGCGGCGAACTGTTGTGCACCAGCAGCATGCGGCCCTCGCGCAGCCCAATGCCGTTGACCGCCGCGTCCGGATTGACCAGGGCCAGATCGGGCAAGTCCTGCCAGCTTCTGCCGCCGTCCAGGGTTTGCGCCGCGCCGACACGGCCCTCCGGCCGCTCATCGCGCATCAGTGCCAGCCACTGCTGCGGGCCTTGCATCAGCAAAGTCGGCTGCAACAAATAGTTGCGCCGCGAAATCCGCTCCATGCCGGAAAAATGGCCCTGGGCATCAAAGCGCAGCGCCACCGGGTACTTGATGCCCAGCTCGAAATGCACCGGCAATTCCATGCCGCCATCGGCCAGTTGCAGCGGATTGTTGCGCACCAGAAAACTGGTGTTCCACAACCAGGACAGTGGCAGCACCCGCTCCGGCACAAAACGCAGCTCAGCCAGGTCATTCGAAGCGCTGCTCTGCACCAGGTGCAAAACACGCCCTGCGGCCCAGCCGCCCCAGCCGGTGGCCACCACAAACAGGTGCATGCGCCCAGCGCCGTCGAGCCAGGCCACCGGGTTGCCCAGGCGCCGCAATCCGAAGCCAAGTTGCTCGCCCATCGTTTGGCGATTGACCACATAACGTGCCGCGCGCCAGGTCTGGCTGCGGCGATCCCATTGGGATGCGGCGATCTGCACATTTGGCGCGCTCTCGCGGTCGCCGGCAAACCAGAACGCCGTCAGCAGCGCGGCGTGGCCGGCCGGCATCGCCAACAGGCTGCTGGCATGGGCTGCCCTGGCCCCCTGCGGCATCGGAATCTGGCCCTGCGCCACGGCTTTGAACCGGGGTGCTTCGGCCACGCCTGGCGCCGCTGGCCACAGCGCCTGGGCCGGTGCCGGCGCAGGCGGCTTGCGCGCCTGCTCCAGCCCCCAGACGAGCAGCAACAGCAGCAGCGCAGCAAGTGCACGGAATAGACGGGAACGAAACAGCATGCAGCGATCCTAATCGCTTCAACTTAAGCCAGACATGGGGCCGCGGCGACCGCGCTCAGCCGGCCGACTGCACCAGCGCCGCCATGGCCTGGGCGGCATTGCTGCAAGGCGTGTCCTGCAGCGCCGCCACCACGCCCGCGCGGTTGGGCGCCGGCTGGTTCTGGCTGACCTTCCATTTACCGGCCCACGCAGTCACCTCGATCTCGATGCCGACCAGCGCTTTCAGCAGGCCATCGGTGTAGTCACGCGGCGCGTCCTCCACCGACCAGGGCTGCGCAAAACCGGCTTCCTGCTGTTGCGTCAGGGCCGTGACCTGGGCCCGAATCCAGTCCGCATCCTGGTGGATGCGCAATACGCCACGCGCCTGCACCACAGCGTAATTCCAGGTCGGCACGACTTTGCCATGCTCCTGCTTGCTGGGGTACCAGGACGGGCTGATGTAATGCGCCGGTCCCTGAAAAACAGCCAGCACCGGCACCGACAGATCGCTGTCCTGCCAGAGCCGGTTGGCACGTGCCACATGCCCAAGCAAACGCCCGGGCGCTTCGGGCACGCTGCTTGCCTGCCACAACAGGGGAATCAGGTTGGCCGTCAGGCCCTCGCTGCCCATGGTCACCAGCGTGGCCAGGGCGTGCTCGCGCACCAGCGCCTGCAAAACTTCGGGCCGGGTTTCTTCAAAATGTTTCGGTTGGTACATGGTCAGTGATTCGAAATGCCCAGTTCCACCTGTGGCACCCAGCCCGCGGCACCGGCCTCGGTTTTGGCGACGCCAAGGAACAGACGATCGGCTGGCAAAGGGCTGGCGCCCAGGTAATCACGCACGGCGATGCTGCGCGCGAACGCGAGTTCGCGCACGCTGTCGGCATTCACGGTCATGCTGTCGAGCAGCAGGCTTTGCATCTGTGGCACAGGGATCTCGCTGGCCAGGCCCAACAGATTGCGCGGTTTCTTGATGTCGGCGTGCTTATAGACCGCCCGCAGCAAATCCGGGTACTCGGCATCGGTGACGGCGACGACCGCCTGCACATTCTTGCCGGCACTGGCGGCCAGCCGCCGTTTCTCTGCCAGCAGCAAGTCCTGCAGCCGCTGCTGGCGTATGGCCTGGGCTTCGGCCTCCAGACTGGCCGTGCCGACAATCGTCAGCTGCAGCGCGGGCCGGTCCTGCAACTCCTTGGCAATGCGGTCCAGATTGTGCTTGCCGCTGTCGCTGAACTGGGTGCTGCCAAGCTCGAAGGTGACGGCGCCGATTTCGGCATCCGCAGCGCCACCGGAGCCGAGCGAAAACAGACTGAATGGCGAAGTGACGGCCTTGGCAATCAGGTTGCCAAGCATTTTCCAGAGCACGGGGCCGATGCTGAATTGCGGGTCGTTGATGGAGCCACTGATCGGCAAATTCAGATTGATCACGCCATCGCGATCGCGCAACAGCGCAGTGACCAGTTTCACCGGCAAACTGGCCGGTGCCCCGGGCACGGCGTCGCCAAAGGTCAGCTGGTTGAGCACCACGTGGTTGCTGGCGCTGAGCTGGCCGTCCGGCTGCACCAGGTAACCCAGTTCGGCACTCAGCTTGCCACGCTCGACGCCATAGCCGGCGTATTTGATGGCATAGGACGACAGCGGCGACAGCTCCAGGTCGCTGACCTTGGCGTGGATGTCCAGCTCCAGCGGCCGCGCCAGCGGGTTCAGGCGACCGCTCACTTCGAGCTGCGCGCTGCCTTCGGCACGTCCGCGCAATGCCAGATCGGCACTCGCCACGCTGCCGTTCTGGCGCCGAGTGCTGATCCGTCCCAGGCTGCCATTGAGCGCACTCAATTCGGCCGAATAGTGGGGTTGGATGAAACGGTCGGAAAACGCCACCCGGCCGCTGGCCAGCCGCAGCGGACCGAATTCAATCAGGGGCTCGGCAGCGCTGTCCTGCGCTGCGCCCGGGCCGGACGCCGGCACCGGAGGCGGCGCTGGCGCCGCACTGTTGGCCACCGCGGGCGCCGTGCTGGCGGCCGGCTTGACCAGGTCCTGCAGCACCAGCCGGCCCTCGGAATTGACGATCAACCTGGCGAAGAAGTCACTCAGGGAAATCTCGCCAATGCGCAGTTGCAGCGGCGCACCGGGATTCAGTGCCAGATCAATCCCCGGCAAGGCCAGCACCTTCCAGCTGAGCAATTCTTCCGCGCCCTGGGTCGTCGCCGGTTGGCTGCCGGACGCGCCGCTGATGGCCTGAAAACTGTTGGCCTGAAAATCTTCCAGCGCGCCATCCCCATGCAGTTGCAGCGACATGCCAGCCGGCAAGCTGGCATAGCGCAGCGGCCCCTTGAAATTGACATCGGCACGCAACAGCTCGACATGCATCTGGTTCATCAGATAGGGGGCCGCAAAATGGCCCGGAAAATCATGCAGCTCCAGGATTCCCTGGGCCAGCACCGGGCTCCACATGACGCTGCCGTCAAATTTCAGGCTGCCCGGGTCGGTGCGGCCCGAGCGCGCATTGGCACGCAGATGCAGTGCGGCCGGCTGCTTGCCATCCAGGGTCAGGTTTTGCGCCTGCAGGTTGAGTGCGCTGAGCGCCAAAAATACCGGTTTCACCGGCTGCTGGTCCACCAGCGTCAGGTTGCCATCGTCGAGCCGCAGCTGGTCCAGCCGGACCTTCCAGGCGGGTGCGGATGCAGGCACCGCTGCGGTGGCGGGCGCCGCGGCAACGGCGGGCTGGGGCGTGAGCCAGTGGGCATACATCCACTGGCCGTCGGCACCGCGCTGGGCGCGCAGCAGCGGCGCATGCAGGGCCAGCTTGCCAACGCGCAGCGACCGCGCCTTCAGGTCCAGCACCACATCCTGCAGCTCCAGCGCCTTGAAAGCCGGCATCTGTTTGGCGTTGCCGCTGGCATCCAGATCGGCCGCGTGCAGTGCGAAATCACGCAACGCGGCATGCGGCAGCCGCAGCTGGACCCCGGCCGTGTCCCAGTCGGCGGCCAGTTCAGCGTCCAGCGTGCCACGCACGCTGGGCAGCAGGTAATTCGCCAGGTAGGGCGCTGCCAGGGGCAGGCCCAGATCCGACAGCGTGGCGCGGGCCTTGCCCGCAGCGAGCGTTCCCGCGCCTTCCAGCTGGACACGCGCCGGCTTGCCTGGCGCGCCGGCCAGCGCATTCAAACCAAAGGAAGCGGAAAACGCCGCCGCCTGCGACGCCGCCATCGGCCAGTGGATATTTTTCACCTCCAGCGCGGCCTGGCCCAGCTGCAGATCGGCGACCGGCGCCACGCTTTCATCGCGCCAGCGCAGCTGGCCCTGCTTCAGGGCCAGCTGCGCCAGTTCCACCGTCCAGGGCGCCGCAGACGCGGCGGCCGGCGCCTTGGCCTCGGGCGCGGCGCTGGCCAGTTCCAGGTTCAGGCGGCCGTCGTGGTGGCGTGTCAGTGCCACGCGCGGCTGCGTCAGGGTCAATGATTTCAAACCGATGTGGCGCTCCAGTGGCCGCACATCTGCCAGCTCGGCCTGCAGCGACTCCAGCTGCAGCACATCGGCACCGGCCGCGTCGGCCAGCTGCACCTGCGACAGCTGCAGCGTGCCGGCAATCGACAGCTGCGGCGTGGCCTGCTGAGAAAAATGGATCTGCAAAGCACTGTCGAGTACCGCTGCCCGCAGTTGCAGTGGCAGAGAGCGTGGCAGGTAAGAAAGATACGGTGCCAGGTCCAGGTGGGCAATGCGCAGCTGCAACTCGCCCTGGCGCGCGACGGCAAACGGGGTGGCCTGGGCCTGGCTGTCAAACGCCGCACCGTTGAGTTCAAAGGCCAGATGCGGCTGCACCCGGACTTCGCGCTGGGAATCCAGATTGCTCAGAAACGGTAGCGACAACTGCAGCTTGCGCAAGGCATGGCTGCGCGCCTGGGTTCCGGTCTGGTCGAGCAGGTCGATTGCGCCGTCTTGCAGTTCAACGTTGTAGAGCGCGAAATGCACTGCCGGCGCCGGCGTTTCGGGTGTGCCGGGCGGCGTGGCAAAACGCTGCAGCAGGTCGTCAATATCGTAATGGCCGTTGGCCAGGCGCGTCAGTTGCAGCTGCGGCCGCTCGATGCGCAAGGCGTCCAGCACCGGGGCCAGCCTCCACAACGATGCGATGCTGGCATCCAGCGTCAGGGCGCCCAGCGCCAGCTGGCTGCGGCTGCCATCCGCCGTTGCCACCTGGAGGTCGGACACCACCACGGACAGGGACCAGGGATGCAGGGCCAGGGCGCCAACCGTCACGCTGCGGCCCAGCGCGGCACTGGCGCGGGATTCAATCTGGCTCTTGAGCAGCGGCGCCAGCGCCAGACTGGCCAGGCTCAGCAAAGCCGCCAGCGAAAGCACGGCAGCAGCGATCAGCACCAGGCGGCGGCGCCAGGTTCCTTGCGAAAAAATCATGCGCCATTATTAGTGAAAATCCCGGCTCTGCGTGGACAAGTCGCCTAGCAGAGGGGTCAAATCGACCAGCCGCTTGGCGATCACATGGCGCACCTGCCCGCCGCTGTCCGTATCGCGCTGCCAGACGCCATACACCGCCATCAGCCGGGCCCGGTACAGGGCGTCACGGAACTGCGCCTTCACGCGCTCCCAGACAATCACATTGACGCTGCCGGTCTCGTCTTCCAGGGTGACAAAGACCACGCCTTTGGCGGTCTGCGGCTGCTGGCGCATGATGACGATGCCGCAGGCACGCACCAGGCGGCCACTCGGGAAGTGCTGCATCTGGGCAGCACTGAGCAGGCGCAGCGGCGCCAGCCTGGCGCGCAACAAATGCAACGGATGCGCCCGCAGGCTCAGGCCGGTGGCGGCGTAATCAAACACCACTTCCTCGCCTTCTTCCGCCGCCGGCAGGGCCAGCGCCACTTCATGCACCGGCACCCCTTTCAATAACTGCGGTGCCGGCTGCAAGGCACAGGCATCCCAGACCTGCTGACGCCGGTGGCCACTCAGACTGCGCAGTGCATCGGCGCTGGCCAGCGCCTTCAGCGCGGCAGCATCCAGCGCACAGCGCAAGGCCAGGTCCTGGGTACTGCTGAACAGCGCCTGCAGCCGCGCCGCCGCAATGCGCTGCGCCGCGGCCTGTGCCAGACCACTGACCAGGCGCAAACCCAGACGCACAGCCGGCTGCACCGGGGCAGCCATTGCGACACTGCCTGTGCTTCCTGTGCTTCCTGTGCTTCCTGTGCTTCCTGTGCTTCCTTGGCTGTGCGCCGGCTCCAGCGTGCAATCCCAGTCGCTGTACAGCACGTCCACCGGGCGCACCTGCACACCGTGGCGCTGGGCATCCCGCACCAGCTGCGACGGCCCGTAAAAACCGAGTGGCTGGCTGTTCAGCAAGGCCGCCAGAAACGCGGCGGGTTCATGGCACTTGAGCCAGCTGCTGACGTACACCAGCAGCGCAAAACTGGCGGCGTGGCTTTCCGGAAAACCGTATTCACCAAAGCCTTCTATCTGCCGAAACAGCCGATCCGCATACGCTTGCGTATAGCCATTGCGCAGCATGCCGCCGATAAGGCGTTCCTGGTATTTGTGCACCCCGCCTTTGCGCTTCCAGGCCGCCATCGAGCGGCGCAGGCCATCGGCCTCGCCGGCCGAAAAATCGGCCGCCGCCATGGCAATCTGCATCACCTGTTCCTGAAAAATCGGCACCCCGAGGGTGCGCCGCAAGACCTCTTCAAGCGCCGCACTGGCGTACTGCACCGCCTGCGGCTGGGCCCGGGCCAGCAGGTACGGGTGCACCATGCCGCCCTGGATCGGCCCTGGTCGGACAATCGCCACCTGCACCACCAGGTCATAAAAACAGCGCGGCCGCAGCCGTGGCAGCATGCTCATCTGGGCCCGGCTCTCGATCTGGAACACGCCCACCGTATCGGCCTGGCAGATCATCGCGTAGGTGGCCGGGTCCTCCGGCGGGATGTCCTGCATGCGCAAATGGCTGCCACGCCACTGGCCAACCAGTGCCAGGCAGCGCCGGATGGCACTCAGCATGCCCAGCGCCAGCACGTCGACCTTGAGCAGGCCGACCGCATCCAGATCGTCCTTGTCCCACTGGATCACGCTGCGCTGTGGCATGGCGGCGTTTTCCACCGGCACCAGCCGCGTCAGCGGGCCCTGGGTCAGCACGAAACCGCCCACGTGCTGGCTCAGGTGGCGCGGAAAGCGCTGCAATTGGCGCGCCAGCGCGAGCCATTGCTGCAAGGTGGCCGCCGGCGGCACCGGCACCTCCGGCCCGAGCCGCTCCAGGGCGGCCTGCAGGCGCTCGGCCAGCACCTCGCGGCTGTACATGCCGGGATGCTCCTTGCACAGGGCCACGATCAGCGCCTCGGGCAACGCCAGCGCGCGCCCGACATCGCGCAGCGCACTGCGCGGGCGGTAGCTGGTCACTACCGCCGTCAGGGCAGCGCGAGCGCGGCCGTATTTGGCATAGATGTACTGGATCACTTCTTCGCGCCGCTGGTGCTCGAAATCGACATCGATGTCCGGCGGCTCGTCGCGTTCGCGGCTGACAAAGCGTTCAAACAACAAACACGTGCGCGCCGGATCGACTTCGGTCACGCCAAGGCAGTAGCACACCGCCGAATTCGCCGCCGAGCCGCGCCCCTGGCACAAAATACCCTGGCTGCGGGCAAAGCGCACCAGGTCGTGCACCGTCAGAAAATACATCTCGTAGTGCAGTTCGGCGATCAGCGCCAGCTCATGTTCAAGCTGGGCCCGCACTGTGGCAGGCAGGCCCTGCGGATAGCGCTGCAAGGCGCCGGCCTCGGTGTACTGGCGCAAGGTCTGCGCCGGAGTCTGGCCCGGCAACACGGCCTCACGCGGGTACTGGTAGCGCAGCTGCTGCAGATCAAAGCTGCAGCGCCCGGCAATCTCCAGCGTCGCCGCCAGCAAGGCCGGCGGGTACAGCGCCGCCAGGCGTTCGCGGCTGCGCAAATGCCACTCCGCATTGGCTTGCAGCGCGAAGCCGCACGCTTGCACCGGCTGGCCCAGACGCACCGCCGTCAGCACATCGTGCAGCGGTTTGCGCGAACGCACGTGCATGTGCACATTGCCGGTGGCCACCAGCGGCACGCCACTGAGGCGGGAAATCTGCTCTAGGCGGTGCAGCAGCAGGCGGTCTTCGGCGCCCAGTCCCAGGCCCAATCCGAGCCAGAGCCGGCTGCCATAGGCCTGGCGCAGTTCCAGCGCCCGTGCCGTGGCCGACTCCAGCGCCATCTCGCCCGGCAGCAACAGCACGACTTCACAGGCACGCAGCGGCGATTGCCACAGCGTTTCCCAGGCCAGCTGGTACTGGCCCTTGGGCGCGGCCCGGCGCGCCGCCGTGATGCATTCACACAAGTCGCCCCAGCCGGTCAAGTCATGGACCAACAGCAGCACCCGGCAGGCCGGGGCCGAAGCACCAGCGCCGCTGGGCCCGTCGAGCAGCAATTCGCTGCCCAGCAACAGCTTCAGCCCCAGGCGCTGGGCGGCTTCATGGGCCCGCACCACGCCGGCCACGGAACATTCATCGGTGATCGCCAGCGCGCTGTAACCCAGCTGGTGCGCGCGCTCCACCAGTTCTTCCGGCTGCGAGGCGCCACGCTGGAAACTGAAACTCGAGACACAGTGCAGCTCGGCATAGGCCGGCCCGGCACGGGCAACTGGAGGACAGGCAGGGGACGACATCGGGGGCAACAGCAAGTGGCTGCCCACAATATACTGTATTTACATAAGGGGTATCCACTTAGCTCCAGCGAGCTCATTAATCTGGATAAATACCCAGTATAGACATTTCACTCAAGATTGCTCTGAGTCGGTGTTGCTTCAGGCTTGGTTTTGCGCTTGGCGGGCTTTTTGCGC